>NC_000964.3:3652500-3952500 GCF_000009045.1 Bacillus subtilis subsp. subtilis str. 168
ATGATCCAAATGATATTTTTTTTTATGCGACGGGCTATTCTTATCAATATATCGTTCATATAAGTCTCCCTGCTTTTTGTAGTCTGTTTATCTGTACATCGGCTCAGGCATTTGTCTGGATCGCCTTAACACATTCACGGCGGCGATGACGAGCGCCATAAACACCCAATGGAAAAATAAATTTGAAACAGAGCTTGGGCTGATACTTGATACCAGGAAACTGACCATAGCGGTAATAAGTCCTTCTGTGATCAGTTTTGACTGATTTTCTAATTTTCTTTCATAAAACTTGTAAAGCACCCATATGAGGTAGGCATAAACGGACAAATATCCCAGCATGATGAACAAACCAAAATTAGCAAGAATTTCAACAAGCCAGTTATGCACCTCTGCCACATTGTCAGTATCATATACAGCATAATGCTCAAGATAATAGGATACATTTCCTGCCCCGACTCCGAATCCGTATGAATCAAGGAAAAAATGCCAAGCGTTTTTCAGCAGATTTGCCCGAGCCACATTTGATGGAAGCCTGTCATGAAATGAATGCAGCGTCTGCGGGGCCAGAAACAGCTCCCAAAACTTTGAATAGATTTTGCTGGCGAAAAGAACTGCGAAAAGAGCAATTCCCGCCGCCGACAGCCATATAGCCATTCTCTTTAAAACAGGCGGCAATACAATGAAGATGTAGACAGCAATACCTGCAAAAATGCCCAGAAGGCTGGCTCTTGAACCAGTGGCAAAAATTAAATACAACGCACAGAGCGAGAGCACAAGGCCAATTGCCTTGATGTATCCATTCTTAATGTTTTTCATCATCGTGATGTAAAAAAAGAAGCTGATGGATAAAAAGGTCGCAAAGTCATTTTGATTAAAAAAGACCGATGTCGGATAATGCTGCTTGTACTCCGGTCCGCTGTACAATGTGGAACTCGCAAGATGATGGTGGGTGATATGATTGTAAAAACCAATGATCATCAGAAATACCGTCATCACCAGCCAAATGGCATAAACAATCATCAGCCGCTCCATTTTTTGCACGTACATGACAATAAGATAAATGAAGAAGATCCCCATTGCCAATAAGGCTAAATACTTGAGGCCAACTGTTACCGACTTGGCCCACAGCAGAGAAACAAGGCCATATATAAACCAAAAGGCGAAAAAGAGTAAAATCCCTTTTACTTGCAGCCCATGCCATCTTTCAATATGGGTTCGATTCCGAACCATGCCGAAAATATGAAGGCAACCCGCTGCAATGAGCAGAAGCCGGTAAAGGAACAAACTGAAAAATCCAAGATGAATGGCAAAAAATGCATTATTTAAAAAAGTGCAGGCGATCAAAATATAGATTACAGCCATAAAGAGCCGTTCTTTTGTTGTAAATGCGGTTGCAAGCGTCAGTAAAAACAGGCCAATTGCCAACACCGCAAGCACAGCAGCCATCTGCATGAAACCTATATCTTTATGGATGGCTCCCAGCAATAGGACGACTCCAAATATAGCAGCGGCCAGTAACGCTAGCGTATGGACCGCTGATCGTTTGATACTCACATGTTTAACCCCTTTCCTGATGTTTCAGGAGCCGGCGGCCGAGCCTAGCAGCCGGCAGCTTCAACCAAGTAACACTTTTTCTTTTTATAAATTGACGCTTCCCAAGTCTTTAGCCAATTCTTCAAGCGGCAAGCCCGGAAAATACTTGTCAGAGGGTTCCGTTCCCCGAACAGCGGGACGGCCGATAGAGTGATAAATGTATCCGGCTGCCTGCATCTCTTCAAGTGAAAATAAATTTCTGCCGTCAATGATGACTGGCTGTTTTAAGAGGGTTTTCACTTTTACAAGCTCCATTTCTTTCACTTCCGGCCAATCCGTTAAAATCAGGCATGCATCAGTGTCTTCCATCGCAGCATACACATCTGTGTAATACTCGACCTGTTCGCCAAGGATCGCTGAAGCTTCAGGAATAGCAATCGGATCGTATGCTTTTACATGGGCGCCCAGCTGCTGCAGCATTGGGATAATATCAAGCGCTGGAGCGGATCTCACATCGTTCGTATTCGGTTTGAAGGCTAATCCCAGGACTGAAATGGTTCTCCCTTTGACGCTTCCCATAACAGTCAAAAGTTTATCTACAATATGAACACGCTGCTTTTCGTTCGTTTCAATGACAGCTTCGATGAGCTTGAATGGATAGCCTGCCGATTTTGCGATTTGAAGCAGCGCGGTTGTATCCTTTGGAAAACATGAACCGCCGAATCCAATACCAGCTTTAAGGAACTTTCTGCCGATACGGCTGTCAAGACCAACACCATCAGCAACTTTTGAAACGTCTGCGCCGACTCGCTCACAAATGTTTGCGATATCGTTGATAAAGGAAATCTTTGTCGCCAGAAATGCATTCGCGGCGTATTTAATCATTTCTGCACTTTCTAGGTTTGTTTTAATGACAGGAGCATGGAATGGCTGATGAAGTTCCTCAATGATGGCAGCGGCTTTATGACTTGTTGAACCAATCACGGCACGCTCCATATTCATCGTGTCATGAATCGCTGACCCTTCCCGAAGGAATTCAGGGTTAGATACAACATCAAATGAGTATCTCCCCTTTGAGGCTTTTTGAACGATAGATTGCACCAGTTTCCCTGTTCCAACCGGGACTGTGCTTTTATTTACGATCACTTTGTAGCCGTTAAGATGCTCACCGATTGTTTTCGCCGCCGCTTTGACGTACGTTAAATCAGCTTCACCTGTTTTGGACATAGGCGTTCCGACTGCAATATAAATAATATCTGAGGCCCGAATGGCAGACGGGATATCGTTCGTAAAGGTCAGGCGCTGATCCAGCACATTTTTTTCAACTAAGTCTGCAAGCCCTGGTTCATAGATTGGGATTACCCCATTTTTCAGGCTTCTGATTTTTGATTCATCGATATCACAGCAAACAACTTTATTGCCGATCTCCGCAAAGCAAGTGCCTGATACGAGTCCTACATAACCTGTTCCAATGACAGCTATTTTTTTCACAGCGCTCAACCCTCTCCTGTAAAATGATCTTCCAATTTATAATGGTCGCAGTGTCTTACGATTAAACGGACGTTTTCGTGACCGTCTGATACTGATGATGCAAGGCCTTGGCGTTTTTTCCTGCGTCAAATTGAGCCTGCACGGTTTCATACAAGTCATCTGCTACTTCCGGCTTCCATATTTGCTCATGTTCGTACCGAGTGATCGCTTCCGCCAAGGCTTGAGCGGATTTCGGTTTAATCAGCAGATGTTGGTGCTTTCCGAATAAAGACGACACTCCGCCAACATCCGTACAAATAACAGGAACCCTTAGCGCCAGCGCCTCAATCACAACAGTCGGCATCCCCTCACTGTAAGAAGGAAGTACGAATAGATCTGCCGCAAGTAAATAGTCTCTTACCTGATGATTCGGGACTTGGCCTGTGACGATATGCCCCTTCTGCGTCAGCGTCGATTTTGCGGGACCATCCCCGACAAAGACTGCCTTAGGAGAGTCCTGCAGCGATTCGATCGCTTCAGACAGTTCAAAAATGCCTTTCTCTCTGACCAGCCGGCCGACATAGACAGCCAGACGCTGATCGAGCGGGAGTCCGAGTCTTTTTCTGATTTCCTCTTTCGTCTCCTCATTCCCCTGAAAACGGCTGAGCTGTATGCCGATTGGCAAAACCGAGCTGTCAAAGCCCGAAAGCTTTTTGGCTTCTTCCTGAAGCTTGTGGCTGACTGCTAAAACAACTGACGCAGAACCTACGGCACGCTTGAAGGCTTTAAACGCACCTTTGCTGTAATGCGGATAGACATTCACATCACTGCCATGCAAGGTCAGGACATAAGGAATTTGCGCTGACTCTGACACGACTGCCGCAGCCCCGCCCGATGGCATGGCAAAATGCGCATGGATCAGATCCGGATATAGGTCGCGCTGTTTCATTGTTTTTAAAACGGCTGATGCGATTCTCCGATGAGGCTGCGCCCACTTCAGCTGGCCGGGAACTGCCCGATAGAAAGGCCGGTAAACCGGTATCCCCTTTCTAATCTCATACTCCGGTCTGACATCCTTTTTTCGATATGTCTTTTTCAGCATGCGGACAGGTGCTGAATGAAAAGGCCGTGGGCATATCACAGTGATATCAAGCCCGAGTTTTTGCAGCTCTTGCACCTGTGTCTCATGAAACACACCCTCTCCGGGTTTCATACTGCTCGGATATACGCTTGTGATCCACAAAATCTTCATGACAAACGTCCTTTTCTTAGTAGTTTGCTTTTCGTTTGAGGGTACGCTTTTACCAAAAGAAAGAGATAGCACAGCGCCCCAGCCGCAACTGAAATGGCCAGCCGCATTTCTGCCTGCATACTGAAGTGTTCGGTACTGAGGCTTACACCAAACGCGATGATGCCCATCGCCGCAGTAATCAGAAATGGCTTCATAATCGACTGGAAATAAGCTGAAAGGTTAAGCTTGATGACATATGCCAAAAGCCAGCGCCCAATCAGGAAATTAACAACGCTGATAATGGCATACACCCATGCGACTGTCAGCAGGCTTCCCGTCTGTACAGCTGCAAACAGTGATAATCCGTACAGCAGCAGCACGCCGGAATCCCAATAAAACGCTAAGTCAGCTCTTCCTTTAGCCAGCAACACAGATCCATTTGGATTCATGAGCACTCTTAGTATTCCGACAATCGCAAGAACATTTAGGATCGGAACAGCAGCAAGCCATTTTTCTCCGAAAACCGCTGTGATAAAGGCGTCTGACACAGACACGAGCCCGATTAACAGCGGAAACGAAACAAGCGCCAGCATTTTTGTCATATTCAGAAAGCCTTCTCTGATCACGCTGTTTTCATATTTGTTTTTTGCGAAAATAGGGAATGCCACCCGTGTGACAATCGGATTGATCTTCAAAACCGGAATGGTGACAATCTGATAAGCGAGGTTATAAATCCCCAATGCTTCAGCACCAATAAACCGGCCGATCAAAATCATGTCGATATTTGCTCCCAGCCTGTTCACAAGACGGGATGAAAGCTGAAAGGCTCCAAAAGAAAAGAAATCCTTCATGCCTCTCAAATCAAAAACAAAAGCAGGATGCCACTTTTTTCGGTATACAGCCCAATATAAAATCCCTTTACTGGACTGCAGCAGGACTTGAGAAATCACGTACGCCAAAATCGCATCCATCATAAAAACCGCTATCGCTAAATATCCGAATGACAATACATTTGAAAAAATCTCTATTTTGCTTAACGTATTAAAATGCAGCTGCTTTTGCAGCATATACTGATATTGCTGTCCAATTGGCGCGATCAAAAACATAATCGCCAGAATCCGAACCAGAAACACCAGCTCTTCTCTTTGATAAAATCCCGCAATGACAGGACTGCTCACATATAAAAGAACAAACAGCAAAACGCCCGTCATAATGTTAAGCCAATACAATGTTGACAGCTGGCGCTCCGTCGCGTCGTCTCTCTGAATTAATGCTGCGCCAAAACCCATATCGAGCACAATCTGGGCGAAAACTGTAACCGTTGTGATCATGCCGACAAGCCCAAATTCTGTTAAGGTCATCATATTTCCAAGCAGGGCAAACTGAACAATTTGTATGATTGTAATACACATGGTTGAAATACTTGTCCACTTTGCACCGCTCATGATTTGTTTTGTAATACTTGGCATCATATTCCCTACTTCTTTTTAAGCTCAGATTGATGGTGAATAATGGAATCCCGTTTTATCTTGCACCATCACCCGTCCAAACTACTTTACAAGTTTTTAACATAATTTTTAATTCTAAAGTGAAAGTCAGATTGCGAATGTAATATAAATCAAATATCAGCTTTTCCTTCGGCGTCATATCGTAACCGCCGTTCACCTGAGCCCAGACGCTGTGTAAAGCCTGGAATCTCATTCTGGAATTTTTCCGTAAATACGGGCCGTTCCGGACGAGGGCCAATCATACTCATATCGCCTTTCAGCACATTAAACAGCTGAGGAAGCTCGTCAATTCTCGTTCTTCTGATAAAAGCTCCGATCCTTGTCACCCGCGGATCTTGCTTCTGTGCCCAAACCGCCCCAGACTTCTCGGCATCTATTTTCATGGAACGAAGCTTATAAAGCTTAAATGGCTTCCCGCCTTTCCCTACGCGTTCCTGCGTATAAATGGCAGGCCCCGGCGTCTCCAAACAAATCAAAATTGAAAATACCGCAATCATTGGCAGCGCAATCGCCAATCCAATGAGCGCAAACCAAATATCCATTACGCGCTTTATTGCCAAATAACGAGCCGTCTTTTCAGATAATGTAAAAGAATGTATTTGTTGAACTGAGAATTCACGACTCACATTCATGCTTTTCTCTGCACTCACTGACACACACCTCACGATTTGTTTGGGATGTTATGATGACCTATGCCAGTCAGTTTAGCAGACGGATGTTAATTGGATGTAAATGGTATGTTAAGAAGTGTGAATTACGTGTTTTTTCTGATAAATGTTGTTAATACTCTTTTACTATTTTATATACAAGTCCTATTTGTTTTAATCATTTCATATAAAAAAGAGACAAATCTGTGATTAGATTTGTCTCTTTCGATTATCTGTAATAAGATACTGTGCCGTCATGAATAGCTTGTGCAGCTTTATCTTTATAAACCGCTTGCTTCAATTTACTTGCATCTGATGCATTAGTGATAAAGGCAGTTTCAACTAAAACACTCGGCATTTTAGAATATTTAATAACATAGAAAGCAGCTGTTTTTACTCCCCGGTCTCTCGTTCCAAGATTAGCCGCTAACTTTGGTTGAATTTGTTCAGCCAGTCTCTTGCTATTTGCAGCTTGATATGTTGTATCGTAGTACGTCTCACTTCCATTTGGTGATGAGCTATCATTAGCATTTGCATGTATACTGAGAAATAAATCTGCTTGTGCAGAAGCTGCTTTATTTACTCTCTCCTGTAAAGAATAAAAAGTATCATTAGATCTTGACAGTACTGGAAGAGCACCTGAAGCATTTAGCTTTGTATTGACTCTTTTCGCTATATCAAGGTTGACTTCTTTCTCAAGGAGTCCATTGCCGATTGCTCCTGAATCTTGATCACCGTGACCCGGATCAATAAAGATTGTTTCACCTACAACTGGATTCTTTAGCTGATTAGCAACCTTTGTGCTTACGGCAGGAGTGTTTCCGATAATCATAAAGTTTGACATGTTTTTACTTCCAATAATTTTACGGGCTCCTGTAGATAAATTTTCACCATTTGTAAGAATAAGAGATTGCTTCTTCTTAGCTGCCAGTGTAGCTCCTGCAATAGAGTCAGGGTAGCTGAATCCATTGCTTACATATACGGTGCTTGTTGATAAATTAAGTTTTTGTACGATATTTGCAGCAAGCTCATATCTGTTTGAACCGCTAATTCTTGTAGGAGAAGGTAACTTGTTGTATACCGTATTGCTGATACTTCCAGTGCCTCCTACAACAACGGTACTCGAAATTCCCTTATCTTTTATCACAGACGTAGTCGCACTATTTATAGATGTTTTATTTGTAAAAAGAATTGGATACCCGTTTTTCGCTGCATAAGGGATGACGGCCGGAGCGTCTGCATATAAGAAGCCGTTCAAAATAACAGCTTTTGAAGTCGCACCCATCGCTTTTGCCACCCGTGCAGCCGTATCATAACGGTTGCTTCCTGCAATTCGTTTAATACTTATCCCCAAGCTTTTAATCTGGTTAGCAGTGTTAGAAGAAACAGCAGGTGTTCCGCCTACAATAATTACATTTTTAGTCTGCATCTCTTTCAATCTTGTTTTCGTTTCATATGAAAGCTTATCAGAATTAGTGTAAAGCAATGGCGCATTCTTCTGGTAAGCAAGAGGTGCTGCTGAAATAGCATCTGCATAGGAACTCCCACCAACAATTACAGCTGTACTTGCTGTTGAATACATTTGCTTTGATATTTGTACAGCAGTGCCGTATCTATTGCTTCCCCCAACTCTTTTCACTGAGTTATCGGCCAAAGCTGTTGGCACAAAAAGTATGAGCCCCAGAAAACACATTGTTAGGACTTTTATATAAGAACGCAATTGATTTCCTCCTTAAATGGCGTTATATCCTAAAATAATCAATAACTTGTCAGAGTTGTACCTGGATAGTAAAATTTCAAAATTGAACTATATGAATCTCCAGCTTCTGCTCTTGCTTTTGCTCCATATTGACTCATTCCGATCCCGTGACCATATCCTTTACCGCTGATTGTGTACTTTGAAGTATCTTTTTTTACAGTCACATAAGTACTTTTAAATACAGTCGCTCCAATCATTGTTCTTAACTCACTTGTTGGTACACTAATGGTTGTAATTTTGCTCAAGTTATAGGAGCCAGTACTGCTTTTAACAAAATACTTCACTTTCATCGATGCTGTTTTTGCACGCTGCCCTTGTGTCGTTCCACTAAAGCTTAAATCGTCAATACTTGCAATTTTGACAGAATCAGCGCTTGTTTCTTTATTTTTCAAGATCCAGTTCTTAACTCCGGAAAGTCTTGCAGAATCAGTTTCAGTCGCTGAAGACCACCAAGAAGAAGGCTTCGTTAAGTCCAAAGATTTCGTATCTAGCTGTTGTTTTGACAAAGTAAGCGTCCAGCCTATTTGAGGATCCTTTGTATCTTTTTTTGCAATCAAGTAAGGTACACTTGACGACCACACTTCATTACTAGCTTCTGTGTAACCACCATTACTGGAAGAATAAGCTGCAGTTATAAGAGATCCATTATATTTCAGAACTTTCCCCTTCGTTTGCTCTACCGCTTTATTGGTATTCGAATTCCAACTGTAGCCACCATAAACTTGAAAAGCGGTTGTATCAGGTACAGTAGTTCCTGTTTTTGTTATTGAGTAGGTTCTTGCAGCGACAGTCTGTGCTTTAAGAGCCTCAAGTGACCAGCTAGCAGGCATTTCATTCGGAATTACTCCTTTTAAGTAATCCTCAAATGGAATATTCTCATTTACCGGTCGGATATATTTAGTAGACTCAATAGAGAAATTAACCGTGCCAAGATACTGCTTTCCATCAAGACTAATTCTGTTTGAAGTAGAATAGTTTTCTGGTTTAATTCTTAGGGAGTTTCCGTAAGTTTTGATGTTTTCAAGGTTTAATTTTCCGCTGTTGATTTTTAGATTATAGGTGCCACCGTCAGCTAAATAAAATTCATCAGCAAGTGAATTCTCAACTTCAGCAGAAATTGAACTGGTACTTCCAATAAAGTCGTATGCATATGTGGCTTTATCTTTCGTTATACTTTTAGCCGCAGCCGGAACGCTATCTTGTTTAACAAATAAAATTTGGCTGTTTTTCTTCGAGGCAAGCGAAGCGCCTATCAATACGTCTGCATATTTTGTCCCGTTCGTCATTACGACTTTATCAGCCTTCAACTTTAGTTGCTTAATTATATTTGCCGTAAGTTCATATCTGGTTGATCCAGGAATCCTTTGCACAGTTGAAGTTTTTTTAATTTGGTTTTCTACACTATCACTGACGCTAAATGAACTGCCTATAATGATGACTTGTTTTGGCAAATCATAATCCGGAAGCTTGTCTTTCTCTGTAAGCAAAATAGGGTATCCGTGTGCTGCTGCATATGGAGCAATGGCTAAAGCGTCTTGAAATACTCTTCCGGTTACAACGATCGCTTTATCATAGCTGCCCATTTGCTTTGCAATATTTTCTGATAAGACATATCTATTTTTTCCGCTTATCCTTTTCACAGCGCCATATGATTTCAGCTTGTTTTCTACGTCTTTTGAAATGCTTCGCGCTCCCCCAATGATTAAAATATTATCAGGGTTAAACTTAGCAATTTGTCTTTCAGTAGTTTTTGTTAACGTGTCAGGCTGAGTAAATAAAACTGGTGCGTTCAGTTTTTTCGCCAATGGAATAACAGGCAATGCATCAATAAAAATATCTCGGTTCACCAATATCACTGTATTAGGATTTTTCCACTGGCTGTTGGATGCAAGAGTCGCAGTTTCGTATCGTGAAGCGCCTGCAAAACGATCCGTAACAGCAACATTATCTCCAGTTACTTTATAAAATCCTGTTGGCGATAGACTGATGCTAGATTTATTTCCAATATAATTTAACAATTTAACTGAGATGTTTGAGTCTGCTGCAAAAGAAACTGATGGAATCAATAATAAGATTGCAGCAAGTGAACACACTATCAATTGTTTGCAAGATTTCAAAATTTCAGGTTCCTCCCTATATCTTAGTTGGCACGTTCAATATCTTTTAACAGAAGCTGACCCTCATCATTTTTTTCATATGTAATCGTGACCTTATCTCCACTGTTAAACTTATCAAGATCACTTGTCGATTCTTCAGTGATATCAAGACTAACCGGCTCATTATCTACTGTTACTTCTATTGTATGAGTATCAGCTAACCCTACATAAGTACCTTCTTTTGTTTCAATGTTACTGTCTGGCGATACATCTTCACCTTGACTCTTTTGACTATTAACCCCGCAACCCGAAAGAAGCAATATAAAGAACAGTAAAGCAATAAATTTTTTCATTTTTTTCACCTCATTATATTTTATCGTCAACCTATTTTATATTTTAAAGAAAAATTAAGAAACAATGAAACTTTTTTTTATAAAAAACGACTATTTTAGGATTTCATTCTTGTATTAAATAGAGTTGTATTTATTGGAAATTTAACTCATAATGAAAGTAATTTAACAGACGAGGTGCAAAGGATGAGAAACGAACGCAGAAAAAAGAAAAAAACTTTATTACTGACAATTTTAACGATAATCGGACTTCTTGTACTCGGAACTGGCGGCTATGCATACTACTTATGGCATAAAGCAGCTTCAACCGTGGCAAGTATTCATGAAAGCATTGATAAATCTAAAAAGAGGGATAAAGAGGTCAGTATCAATAAAAAAGATCCTTTTTCCGTCTTAATCATGGGTGTGGATGAACGCGACGGCGATAAGGGCCGTGCCGATACGCTCATTTATATGACCGTTAACCCAAAAACGAATACAACCGACATGGTCAGCATTCCGCGTGACACGTATACAAAAATTATCGGAAAAGGCACAATGGATAAAATCAACCATTCATACGCTTTCGGCGGCACACAGATGACGGTAGACACTGTTGAGAACTTCCTCGATGTTCCGGTTGATTATTTTGTGAAAGTGAACATGGAAAGCTTTAGAGACGTTGTTGATACACTTGGCGGCATTACAGTTAACAGCACATTCGCGTTCAGTTATGACGGTTATTCGTTCGGCAAAGGAGAAATCACGCTGAACGGAAAAGAAGCGCTCGCTTATACCCGGATGAGAAAAGAAGATCCGAGAGGCGACTTCGGACGCCAGGACCGCCAGCGCCAAGTCATCCAAGGTATTATTAATAAAGGCGCTAATATTTCTTCCATCACGAAATTCGGAGATATGTTTAAAGTTGTTGAAAATAATGTGAAAACGAACTTGACCTTCGATAACATGTGGGATATCCAGTCCGATTACAAAGGTGCGCGGAAACATATTAAACAGCACGAACTAAAAGGTACAGGCACGAAAATCAATGGAATTTACTACTACCAAGCTGATGAAAGCGCCCTTTCCGATATTACAAAAGAGCTGAAGGAAAGCCTCGAAAAGTAAAACAAAAAGAAGCTTCGCACAATGTGCAAAGCTTCTTTTTTATTTGCCTGTAAATGAATCCGGTTGTTCTTTTCGATACCCGTAATGAAACAGCAATTCTTCCACAATCCGGCGGGAAGCCTCTCCATCTCCATACGGATTAGAAGCCTGGGACATTTTCTTGTACTCATCAGGATCAGTTAACAGCTGTTTTGCAAGCTGATAAATGTTTTCCTCATCCGTACCTGCAAGTTTCAGCGTTCCCGCTTCCACTCCTTCAGGCCGTTCCGTCGTATCACGCAGAACAAGAACCGGTTTCCCGAGAGATGGGGCTTCCTCCTGCACGCCGCCCGAATCGGTCAATATAAAATGCGATTTCGCTGCAAAGTTATGGAAATCGATCACCTCTAAAGGTTCAATCAGATGCACTCTGTCAGAATCACCAAAATGCTTATGAGCCGCTTCCCGGACAACAGGATTCAGGTGCACAGGGTAAACGACTTGTACATCTTCAAATTCCCCTACAATTCTGCGGATGGCCTTAAACATGTTTTCCATTGGCTCACCCAAATTTTCCCGGCGGTGAGCGGTCAAGAGAATCATTTTATCCTCACCCACCTGATCGAGAACAGGATGTGAGTAACCATCCCTAACCGTTGTGTTGAGTGCGTCAATCGCTGTATTGCCCGTTACAAAAATAGAGTCGGCCTTTTTGTTTTCTTTTAATAAATTGTCTTTCGCCTGGCCTGTCGGAGCAAAATGCAAATCAGCAATCGCCCCTGTCATCTGTCGATTGAGCTCTTCCGGAAACGGGGAATACTTATTCCCTGTACGGAGCCCCGCCTCCACATGACCGACAGCAATTTGATGGTAAAAAGCGGCTAGGCTTCCGGCAAACGTCGTCGTCGTATCACCATGGACAAGCACAATATCGGGTTTGATATCTTTAAACAACTCATCCAATCTTACAAGTGCGTTAGACGTAATCTCTGCCAGTGTCTGCCGCTCCTTCATAATGTTCAAATCGAAGTCAGGCTTGATGTGAAACGCATCTAACACCTGATCGAGCATCTGTCTGTGCTGTGCAGTTACCGTTACATAGGAATCTATTTCAGGATATTTTTTCAATTCAAGCACAAGCGGTGCCATCTTGATCGCTTCAGGCCTGGTCCCGAAAACGGTCATCACTTTTAGTTTTTTCATATTTGTCACCTGGTTTTCTGCTATAGTAAATAAATTCATACTACATATTCTACATGAAAATGCATCATTTTAAATCATTTCATTCTTGATTCAAATAAAATGATATAAGTTTTAATATTAAGGATAAAGCTTGTTTAAAAATGGTTTATCCGATATCATAAAAATGTGTAAAAACATATTGAAAAGGGTAAATAGAGAATAGTTTAACCATAAATTTTTTCGATCATAAGGAAGGTGCCTTTTAAATGAAAAAAGTACGTAAAGCCATAATTCCAGCAGCAGGCTTAGGAACACGTTTTCTTCCGGCTACGAAAGCAATGCCGAAAGAAATGCTTCCTATCGTTGATAAACCTACCATTCAATACATAATTGAAGAAGCTGTTGAAGCCGGTATTGAAGATATTATTATCGTAACAGGAAAAAGCAAGCGTGCGATTGAGGATCATTTTGATTACTCTCCTGAGCTTGAAAGAAACCTAGAAGAAAAAGGAAAAACTGAGCTGCTTGAAAAAGTGAAAAAGGCTTCTAACCTGGCTGACATTCACTATATCCGCCAAAAAGAACCTAAAGGTCTCGGACATGCTGTCTGGTGCGCACGCAACTTTATCGGCGATGAGCCGTTTGCGGTACTGCTTGGTGACGATATTGTTCAGGCTGAAACTCCAGGGTTGCGCCAATTAATGGATGAATATGAAAAAACACTTTCTTCTATTATCGGTGTTCAGCAGGTGCCCGAAGAAGAAACACACCGCTACGGCATTATTGACCCGCTGACAAGTGAAGGCCGCCGTTATCAGGTGAAAAACTTCGTTGAAAAACCGCCTAAAGGCACAGCACCTTCTAATCTTGCCATCTTAGGCCGTTACGTATTCACGCCTGAGATCTTCATGTATTTAGAAGAGCAGCAGGTTGGCGCCGGCGGAGAAATTCAGCTCACAGACGCCATTCAAAAGCTGAATGAAATTCAAAGAGTGTTTGCTTACGATTTTGAAGGCAAGCGTTATGATGTTGGTGAAAAGCTCGGCTTTATCACAACAACTCTTGAATTTGCGATGCAGGATAAAGAGCTTCGCGATCAGCTCGTTCCATTTATGGAAGGTTTACTAAACAAAGAAGAAATCTAAACAAAAAGGCTATTGGACATTCATCCAATAGCCTTTTTTTATTTCAACATCAAAGTCAATGTATGCTCTTCATTATCAACTGCGAAGACCTGATCAACGGCCTGCCGCAAAAATTAATAATCCCAGACAAACACACTGATTGTAGAGTTAAACAAACTAAATGAAAACATAAATACAAACATGCAGATTAAATAGTAAATATCTTGTATTCAATGCAAGCTAAGTAAACACCACTTGCTAAAAGAACAATGACTAAACAACCAGCATTACAAAATAATTAAATAAATTTGAAGCAATTACAACAGAAGGCAGTGAACTGTCGGAAAGTTCATTTTGGCTACCATATTAATCCCTTTAACTACGCTGTTGGATTTATCAAGAATTGTCGGGCTAATAGAAAACCACGGAATCAAACCAGCCAGCATTCAAACGATAAAAGGCACTTCTCCGATACCTGTTATGACCAGCTTACTGTTGCGCATCCCAAATACAAACCAGTACGCCATCATTAGAATAAGGGGATTTAAAACCTGCCATAATACACCAAAATAATTGATTTTTTGGATCTTTCGGTTAAAGAAATTTAAAAGTACCAGTGAATATTGTAACAAATGTTGAGTTTTTTTCACTTTTAAAAAGTAAAGAGAAGTCTCGCAGAACTTCTCCCAACATTTGAAGTGTCAATATAAAACAAACCAACCTCATTTAGCAACTTTATTATTATCTAATTCCAAAATAGCATTATAAATACGATTCCTATTATTTTTATCAGTATATGCAAAAAAGTTATCTACTCTTTTTCTATACTTATCTTCCATACGACTATTGTTTTTCATATAATAGATAACTTTATCCACTAAGCTATTATGATTTTCTAATACATCACCAAACCCCATTTTTTTATAATCATAATAATCAAGTTTAAAATGGTATGACTTTTCGTATTGATAATAAATAACAGGTTTTTTCTCATATGCAAAATCAAACGCAACAGATGAAAAATCAGTAATCATTATATTAGAAGAATTAAATAGCATTTGATAGCTGCTGTTATAGTCGGCAAACTCCACATAATCATGCTTTTCAAAGTCTACAATCTGTTGCTGAATATCTGGGTGAGGAAAAAAAGTTATTTTATAATTATTTTTCTTAGCAAATTCGATTAGCCGTTCATCATTAATCAAAGCATTATACCTAGAAAAATATTCACTATCTTTAAATTTCGGGTTGTACGGTCTTACTCCTTTTGCCTGATCTTTCGGTAATACAATATCTTTTCTCCAAGTCGGCATTATTAGAAGTTGCTTTTCTCCCTCACTCTTCTTAAGATTATCGTATCTCGGAAATCCACCCAACAAAATATTCTCTTTTTTATAGTTGTAATTCCCTTTCACAATAGACCGATATTCAGGTTTGGCAGAAGTGACTAATAATTTGATATTCTTGTTGTATTTGTTTAACCATTCAGAATGATCTGCCATTGTTATTCCGTGCTGTAAAAAGATAAACTCAAAGTTAAATAAATCTCTAAAATAAATCTCCATATTAAAAAATGGATTTACAACCCATATATCTGCATGTGTCGATATTACTTTGGAAGAGGATAAGGTTAAAATTTTATGTCTAAAAGATCTGTATGGTATGACCTTTCCATATTTTTTGATTCTGTCGTAATCCTTGCTATCTTTTTTTATTATAAAGTATTTTTTTACCCCATCATTCTTGTTGATTGCATATTTAAAGAGGTGCTCGGCATTATCATCAGCTTTGTCTTGTCTGTCTATGAATAACCATACTGGTTTTCTATTAAAAATAGTGAAAACATGGTGTACCATTCTTGCCATCAGTGCCTTCTTAATCGCTGATTTTCGTTTTTTTGATTTTTCCCCTGATTTATGTAGGGATTTTAAGAAACGAAACTCTTTTATAAATCTATTTTTAAAATTGTTTTTTTTGAACATTAATTTTTTATAATTATAATAAAAAATATAATCTTTTTTAGCCACATAAGTATTATATAAATCGTTTGACAAACCTGAATACTTGAAAAAACGAAGTTTTGTCAACTTCCTTTTTTTACCCTTAGTTATAAAAAACTCAATATGATGATTATCTGCTAGATGACCTTTGGGAATATCTATTGAAAAACCGGGATATTTTTTTATTACTTCTCCTAAACTTATATAATCATTATGCTGTCTTTTTATATTCTTTGCTTTTATTTTTGTTTCGCCAATTTTAGCATAAAACTTAAAACCTTTAGAATTAAACAGCGAGCTCCAAAAGCCTTCTATGTGAATGGAATCCTCATTTTCTTCTAAAATTTCAATAGTTAAAGTTTGATCCGATAATTTCGAAACAATTTTACCTTCTCTGTATAAATAATAATCCTGTTCAGTTTCTCTTTCATATACATACCTACTATAATTTTCACCGTGCTTTATTTTTAAAGCATGATATAAATAGAAATGGCTGACACTTTTTGTTTCAATGATGACATCGTCGTCAATATACGACAATACTTCTCGAATCAATGTTAAAAATTCACTGTATTCATTTTCGTCTAAAGGTGTTTCACTGATATCCTTAATCAATAATTTCCACTTCAAATCATGCATAACCATATATTGAAGAAATAAAGGTATTTTCTGTTCATGATTTTTTATAATATCGATTAAATTCTTTGAGAAAGTGATAAGTGAATGGTTAAACCAATTCTTATTTGCTTTAGCAGTCTGCATGGCAGATGATCCATCTTCTCTAACTCTATAATGGTATTTTGCCTCTTTAACCAGACCATACTTTTTCTTTTGCGATATGATTAAATTAACTAGTTTGGCATCTTCACCTATTTTACAATTTTCATCAAACCTGATATTTTTCAAGGCATCTTTTTTTATAAATGTAGAACAACAATGAGTTAATATATGATGCGGTTCTTTTTCTACATCCAAAATTCTTGTAGAAGAAAACTTATTATTTAGATTATGTTCTCCAGTTCTTCCTTCTGCAAAAAAAATAGGGATTGCTACAATATCAATTTCATTCTTATGTTCGTCAAAGAAGTTTAAAACATTTTCGAATGTTCCTTCTGAAACTAAATCATCCGGATCCAAAAATTGAATATATCTACCTTCAGCATACTTTAAACCATAATTTCGAGCACTGCTCACTCCGCCATTCTGTTTCTTTGCATAGACAATGTTATTGGGATATTTCTGAGCATATTCTTTACAAATGATTTCACTTTTATCGGGGCTATCATCATTCACCAGTATTAACTGAATATTCTCAAAACCAATAGTTTGGTTAATGATACTTTCTATAGCTTCAGTGAGATACAACTCAACATTATAAATCGGCATTATAACACTGAAATCATAGTTAAAACTTTTTTCGTTCATAAAAGATTACTCCTAACATAATGTTTATATGAATAAGAATTCGGGTAAATAAAATTAAGAAACAAGAGAGTACTAATTTTTGCAAAACAATTTTAATTTAGTAAAATGTATGAAAAGCATTCCTTACCTTTTTTTAAAAACCCTTGTAAGCAAACTTTTAAAAATGTTCACATGGTTAAGTTCTAAAGAATCATTTGGTGTTTTTAGTACAAAGTCAAATGCAAAGGCCCAAATCGGTATTTCGACAACAAAACCAGCATATCTAAAATCTCTTAATTTATATCCCCATACTTCAATTGTTTTTTTCAGTTCTTTTCGTTTGCATTTTTTTAATCTTTTAAAATATTTTATATATATTCTGTCATTTTCTTTCATCTCATAATACTGGTTAATAAAGTGCCCTGTTAATTCAAGTCTAAGCCCTTTTATTTTTGCCGAAGTAACAGTACATGAACTATGCAGTACTCTTTCTTTTTTTATATTTTCAAGAGCTTCTGTATTTTCTTTTAATAAGTGAAACATAAATTCTTTATAGTACATCGGCATATCTTGTTCTTTTATAAATTGCGGGTCAATAAATTTTAAAACTTTAATAAAATCATCAACAAAAACTCTTTGTTCTTGTTGATCTAAAACAGACTTATAAACATCTCTATAGTTCGGATATAAAAACAGTTTTATATGATATACAATTAAAAATTGCAAATAAGGCAAAACTATATCATATTTGTTGAATGAATCCATCAACAAAGTCATGTAACATTCATTCAACAAATATGTGTACCTTTTTTTGTTAAACCATGAACGATCAACTAAAGAATCCTGTTCTTTCCGTTTTCTATAAAAATACTTTCCTTCTGCAACTGCTCCGTATCTTTTTTCTTTCAGTAATAACTGGTTAAAAAAGATAGCGTCTTCCCAAAACTTTATAGATTCATCAAAAAGGACGGTACTAGTTAGTGTATGTCTTCTGTAAAAAGTGCCGCCAATATAAAAATGAATAGCTTTATAATCGTTGAGAATATTTATAACTCTTGTTCCTTTTTCAAATCTATTATTTAATTTATGTCCCCCTTCTTTTTCACCTGTGTAATAAACAGGTAATACCGCAATATTTACATGTTCGGAATCACAAAAAAAATCATAAACACTTTGCAGCGCATTTTGAGAGAATGCATCGTCAGAATCAAGAAAACCAATAAATTTAGATCTTTCGCTTACATTTGATAATCCACAATTTCTTGCAGCAGAAGGTCCAGAGTTTTCAATTTTCATGATTTTAATATTATTAGGATATAGATTTTTAAAGGATTCACAAATTTGAGGACTGCTGTCAACACTACCATCATCTATTAATATCAGTTCTATATTTTCCTTAAATCCAATTGACTGGTTAAGGACACTCTCTATTGAATATCTTAAATAATTTTCAGAATTATATATTGGTATAATTATAGAAAACATGTTTGTACCTCTTTATTTAGAAGTTAAAGGATCGTTTCAATTACTCTTTTAGAAGCCTTGCCTCTTCTAAATTACAAAATTTATTATAAAAATCCTCATAGTTATGATCTATATAAGGATTATGTAACAACTCTTTTACCGTATCTATAAGTTCTTCACTTGTTTGAAGCAAGTTTCCTGGCGTTTTTTGCTGAAAATTAAAGTAAAAACCTCTGATACAGTCTCTATAAGCCGGGAGATCATACACAAAAAATACAAGGTTTTTTTAAAAATTCATATTATCAAAAAAGACAGAAGAATAATCCATAATCAATAAATCACTAATTAAATATAAATCTCGAATATCTTTATTTAAAGAAACATCGTTCACAAAATATTTATATTTCCCTAATTAAATTGTTCTGAAACTGGATAATACCATTCTTACAAGAATAACCATAGAGTCTCCAAGGTTCCCTCTTCATTTCCTCTAATCAAATTAAAGTTAAATTTATACTGGCCAGCTTTCTTAAAATTCATTATCCCGCAAAGTTGGTGCATATAAAATTATTTTTCTTTAATTCCTTATTTGATAATGTAGAATTGGTAGGGGATTGTAGCTAAACTGTTTCCAGAATAGCTTTCAAATAAAATTAATTTATTGTTTCTTGGCAGAAGGACAAAAATTTTAAACAAAACTGAATAAACTCTAACTAGTAAACTTCTGCAATTGGTTATAATAAAAATTTCATCAGTGAACTCCTTAAAGAGTGAAGATTAATATTTACGCAAACAAGAAAAAAAGAAGCAACTGAATTTACTTCAAGCCTCTTTTAGTTAGTGCTTCTATAAACTAGCCATATCTTTTCTGATTTGGGTAGTTGAAATGCCTGCTATTCTTGTAAGGTAAATGGCCTCATAGTATTCCTTTGTAGACAATCGTACGATTAAGTAATCCCAGGTTCTTTTGCTCTTTCCAGTAGCTTCATATGTCCATAGTGAAATAAATCAAACATTCCGTACGTATCACTTTCTTCATTAGATAACATCACCTTCCAACCTTTTCCAACTTAGAAAAAACAAAAATCCTTAACTGATTGTTTATCATTTCGACATATTTTTTACGTTCCATTAATAATAAACAATAATAGCATATGTTCCTATAAAAGTTAAGGCTCTTTAAAAATGTAAATCATCAGCACTTTTTGACAATATCGTTGCATTGATGTGTATTTTTTACAGATCTGATATCTTATCTATACTCATTACAACAAGTTTTCTATTCCGGAAGAGTCAATTCTTTTTGTCGCGTTTTCAAGTGTAATGATTTTCTTTCTGCTGCGTCATTTATTTTGTACGCCCTCCTCATATTACTTCATCGTCAAAACGTGAAGGAATTGTAATACGTAGTTCCTAAAAATTTTCGTGGTAAAATTTAGTGAAGTCTTTATCAGGCTAAGGGACTTTATCTAAACTACGAATTACATATGGAGATATATAGATGAAAAGGAGGGTTGATATGATATAAACGAAAATCAATTAGATAAAGGAAAAACTGAACACTTCTGAAAAAAGTGATAAGTTTCTTTCACTATATCCTCCAAAAAGAACCTAAAGGTCTTGGACATGCTGTCTGGTTCGCGCCTAACTTTATCGGCGATGAGCCGTTTGCGTTTCTGCTTGGAGACGATATTGTTCAGGCTGACACACCAGGGTTGCGCCAATTAACGGATGAATATGAAAGAACACTTTCTTCTATTATCGGTGTTCAGCAAGTGCCTGAAGATGAAACACACTGTTATGGCATCATCGCCCCGCTGACAAGTGAAGGCCGCCGTTATCAGGTGAAAAACTTCATTGAAAAACCGCCTAAAGACACAGCACCTTCTAATCTTGCCATCTTAGGCCGTTACGTATTCACGCCTGAGATTTTCATGTATTTAGAGGAGCAGCAGGTTGGCGCCGGCGGAGAAATTCAGCTTACAGACGCCATTCAAAAACTGAATGAAATTCAAAGAGTGTTTGCTTACGATTTTGAAGGCAAGCGTTATGATGTTGGTGAAAAGCTCGGCTTCATCACAACAACTCTTGAATTTGCGATGCAGGATAAAGAGCTTCGCGATCAGCTCGTTCCATTTATGGAAGGTTTACTAAACAAAGAAGAAATCTAAACAAAAAGGCTATTGGACATTCATCCAATAGCCTTTTTTTATTTCAACATCAAAGTCAGTGTATGCTCTTCATTATCAACTGCAAAAACCTGATCATCTGTATTCACAAGAAAACGCTTCTTGCTGCTGTCATACAATACATCGCTATCACTTAAGGATAGTGACGCCGGGTTGATAGGAGAAATGTTATGAAAAATAAGCTCTGTTGCTTTATCATTCTCCAGTACATAACTGATTTTTTCATAATCAAAATTCAGCGTTTTTCTGCCGTCAGCCTTATTTCCTTCAGTATAACCATTCAATTTCGATTGAATGCTGGTGCTGCTGTCTCCTAGGAATTTCAGAAAGTATTCATAGGAAGATGCTGCGTTTTGCGAGACATAAGACGTAAATGCAGTGGCATGCAATTCAGCGTGTTTCATGTTAGTTGCAACAGCGCTCTGTTTCACATAATAAGAGTGCCCGTCAAACTTTATTTTCGCTGCTTGTTTGCCTTTTGCAGCTACCGTTACTTTTGTACCGAATGGCAGTGTAACGTCAGCCTTCTGTTTCAAACCCTGATCCTTATAAGCAGCCGCTTTTTCATTTGCTATAAACCCTTGCTTATTGATTGCAGTTAAGCGTTCCTCTGACTTGCCCTTTGCATCGCCATGATGGTTCTTCACTTCATTTTGCGGAATAGCGCCAAACGAAGCAATTGTACGAAGCGGGGCATTAAAGAACATCGTTCCCGCCATGAAGACAGTCAGAATAGACAAAATAGCAATTTGAATGGCATTGGCCAGTGATTTCGGCTTTTTCTTCTTTTTGCGGAAACGGGCAAACGCTTCAGGATCTTCTTTCTTCCTCTCTTCTGTCTGCTCTTTTTTATATGTCTCTTTTTCTTTTTTCGATAGCTTATTAAACCAGTCAATAAACGCTTTGTACTCTTTCACAACCGTTTTTGTTTCATCAAACATACGAAGCTCGCCATAGTGCATCCAAGCAACACGGTCACACATCTTTTCAATCTGACCGATTGAGTGGCTGACAAAGAAAATCGTTTTTCCTTGCTTTTTAAACTCATTTATTCTGTCTACACACTTCTGATAAAACGTTTGGTCCCCCACAGAAAGAGCTTCGTCAATAATTAAAATGTCAGGATCAATATGCACGGAGATCGCGAAACCGAGACGCGACTTCATCCCGCTGGAATAGTTTTTAACCGGCTGATTAATAAAATCGCCAATCTCGGCAAATTCAACGATGCTGTCATACATATCATCAATTTCTTTATTGGTTAACCCCATCATCAAACACTTGAGCCGGACATTGTCCCGGCCCGTTAATTGGTTATTCAAACCGGCAGCAATCGCAATCAGCGACGGCTGGCCGTTCATTTCAATTTCACCGCTGGTCGGCGGAATAATTTTAGCCAGCAGGTTAGACATGGTCGATTTTCCTGACCCGTTTATTCCTACAAAGCCGATTGTCTCCCCTTCATACACGTCAAAGGAGACATTCCGCACAGCAAAAAAACCATTATCCTTAGCCGGAAAAAACAATCCTTTAATCTTGTCCGATTGTTTTTTATACAAATGATACTGCTTTGAAACATTTCGAAACGAAACTTTTAGTTTCATCGTAAAATCTCCTTACGTATTAAAGAAAGTCAACAAACTTGTCTCTGAATTTCATATGCAGGATAGAACCTACTAACAATAAAAGGAATGTGAACAACCAAAAGTACAGCGTGTACTTCATGTCATGGAAAAACCATGCTCCATCTAAGAAGCTGTTCCGGAATCCTTCAATAATATAGAATAGTGGATTCAACTTCAGAACAGGCACTAATTCGGGGTGGCTTTGACCGAGTTTCGCATTAACATCCCAAAAAATTGGCAACAAGAAAAACAAAAGTCTTGTTACGGCCTGCAGCAAAAATTGATAATCTCTAATCAGCACACTGATCGTTGAGTTAAACAAACTAAACGAAAACATAAAAGCAATCATACAGATGAAGTAATAAATATATTGTAACCAATGCACACTCGGGAACACACCATTAACTAGGAGTACAATGATATAAATCACCATCATGATCATATAACTAAATAAGTTAGATGCAATTGCCACGGACGGTAGAGAACTAATCGGGAAGTTCATTTTAGCCACCATATTAATGCGCTTAAATACACTATTTGATCCATCAAGTATAGTTGGACTGATGAAAAACCATGGGATTAATCCTGCCAGCATCCAAATAATAAAAGGCACTTCGCCCGCTCCGGTTGTCACAGGACCGCCCTTTCTAATCCCCATACCAAATACGAACCAGTAGGCCAGCATTTGGATAAGCGGATTTAAGAACTGCCATAAGACACCTAAATAATTCATTTGATATTTAGACTTGGTTTCATAAGCCGCCAATCTTAAAATTAAAGGAAATGACGTTATTTGCTCTCTGAGTATACGCAACAAATCATTCATTTTTTATCTTCCTTAGACTTAATTGTTTTTGGGAATCTTTCTGTTTAAAATTTGAAAGCACCGCTGATTATTGTAACAGATCCTGCATTTTTTTTCACTTCTCAACAAGTATCTAAAAAGCTGCCGAAAAATCGACAGCTATACATTTTATAAAATAACCTAAATTATTCAGCTTTAAATACAGTATTAACAACCTTTTCAGATGAACGTCCTGACTCTAAATAGCAAAACTTATCATAGAAAGGACCAAAAGAAACCGGAAGCTTATAATCAGGCGATGAGATCTGCTTGATAGCCTCAATCGTTTCTTCAGTAGTTTTTACCAAAGGACCAGGAGCTTCTTTTTCAAAATCAAAGTAGAAACCACGCAACTTGTCCCGGTAGGTTTCGATGTCAGGGACAAAGAATAGCATTGGCCGTTTTAAATTTGCAAAATCAAAGAATACTGAAGAATAATCAGTAATCAGCAAATCAGAAACCATATACAATTCTCGAATATCCTCATAAGCAGAAAAATCATATGCAAATCCTTCAAAAGGACCTAAATCAAAATTCTCAGCTACCAGATAATGCATTCTTAAGATTACAATATATTCATTTCCAAGTTCTTGTCTAAGTTGATGCAAATCTAAATCGAGATCGAACTTATAACGCCCTTTTGCATAGAACTGATCATCTCTCCATGTAGGGGCATATAAAATAACCTTTTTATCACGAGGAATATTTAACCTACTCTTTATCAATGATATTGTTTCCTCATTATTATCATTATGAAGAAAATCATTTCTAGGATATCCAGATTCAATCATTGTCTTGTTAAACTGAAACGCCCGTGTAAAGATCTCAGTTGAATAACCATTTGGGGAAATCAAGTAATCCCAATTAGAAGCTTCCTTGATAAAATTCCTTTTATATTTTTTGGTGTTTGTACCAGGCATATGGACTTCTTCCATATCCATTGCAAGTCTTTTTAAAGGTGTGCCATGCCATGTTTGTAAATATGTTGTATGACTAGGTTTCGGAATCCATAATGGAAGCCGGCTGTTAACAACCCAATACTCAGCTCTTGCCATAGCGAAGAGCCATTTTAATGAGAGGCGATTAATGTAAGGAATTCCCTTTTCATCAAAAGGCGCTGAATATTGTTTATTTACACTCCAATACATTTTATACTCAGGGTGGTTTTCCCGCATATATTCGTAAATCGCTCTCGGATTACAACTGTATTGTTTCCCATTAAAACTTTCAAAAATGACTGTTTTCCTTTTAACTGGCATTCTGCTAGCCATCATGAATAGAGATTTGTATGTTTTAGTGATTAACTTGTTTCTCATTTTTGTGATCTTTTTTATTTTTGATACTAATCTCTTCTTCTTTCCTTTAATAAAGTATTTCATCCTTGTTTTCAGGCTATAGTCGTTTACTCTGATACCTAGAGTCTGCTTTTTCTTTTTCTTAAAGACTTCATAACGAACTGGTGCGTTGTTTGTTTTAATAATACTTACTAATCCTTTTAATTTGTTTTTTCGATCTCCTAAAACAAGAGCAGTGCTGTTGAACTGAATATCCGTTCCTTCATCGTCATTGCATATATACTCCATAAAAAGACGATAAACATAACGTTTTTCATTTGAGAAAGGAATTTCTTTCAAAGGCACTTTCACTTCAAAATCATACAGTTCCGGAACAAAACCATCTGCTCTCATGTTTTCCAGGCCATGTGTTTTTCTTTCTAGCTTGATTGGAAATTTTTCCTCAATAGGTGTTTCTCCACCCTTTTTTAAAATAAGGTTCAAGTTTTTTATCCGATATTGATTTTCGGAACTCAGGTACCCCGCATAACCTGTTATGCTTATTTCTTCAGAGCTAATCTCGATTTGATCAAATCTGATGATTTTGGCCTCTCTTTTCACCTTAATAGAAAAGTTGCCTTTATCAGTTGTATAAGGTAAAATCAAAAGTTCTGTGGTTTGATCGACATGAAAGGCGCGCTCAATTGAATTTACTTCAGCAGAAAGACGCTTCAAGAGTGGTTCCTGCTCCGCATCTTCATATTTTTTTCGAAATTCGACATAAAAATCATATGTTTGTCCCATTTCAACAGGCATAGGCAAAACATGAGCATTTATCTCAGTTTTATACTCTAATGAGCCAGTGTTTTGAAGCGGAAATTCAGATTCCGTTCCTGAACGTCTCTCTTTCAGCTTTAAAAATAACTGGTAATCCTCTAAAAATTGGTGTTCTGAATCAATTGAGATTAACAATTCAAGACTTCCTAAATTGTTTTTCAAGCTTTTCAAAATACATTTAATCACAGTGTTTTCAATCATTACTTTTTTCTGCTCCTCTGTATAAAAGCTCTTTCCTTTTTGCTTCCTTTTATTAGTGTCAACTACTAAGGACATTAACTCTCTTTTATTTCCGTGACCCTCCAAGAGAAATTGCCTTTAACTGTTGTATAGGGCTCTACTCTATAGCCATTATTAGTATCTATACTGTTTCCTGACAATTTTGTTTCTTCACTCGAAAGTCTTCGCATTGTTTTAATATGGCCATTTGCATTGAAAACAATATAAAAATCAATAACTTGGGTTTTATTAGCAGCTATCTTTTCAATATTTACATCTTTTTCGAGATCAATTACAAACAGTTGATCATTTTGTAAGTTTGTTGAAATAATTTCAGCCTTATTCTTTCTGTCCAAGCCCACTAAACGTATTTTTTTAATATCATTATGATCAAAATTCTCAATGTCAATTTCTATTTTAGTTTTATCAAAATCCTCAGTATAGGAACTAATAGAAGGATCTTTTTTTCCAACCTTTTTAGAGAACTTCTCTCTTTCTATTCGCACCTCAATCATCTGATTAAGAGCAAAAGCCCAATTTTCAATATAGTTGGGTCTTGAATATTTTTCAGCCATTTTAAAAGCTTGTTCTGAAAATTTTTGATGAGTACTTTCATCTTTCATCAAAGAGATAATAGCTTGACCCAATTTCTCTATATTATACTGTTCAATGACATATCCATTTGCTCCGTCAGTAACTAAGCTCCTTGCTCCGTAATCATAATCGTATGTTACAACTGGACATCCATTGCTCAGTGCCTCCATATTTGATAGACCGAACCCTTCAAAATGAGAGGTTGAAATGGTTAGCCAAGCTTTTTGAAACTCTGAGTCAGGGTTATCCGTATAGCCTTTCAAAAAGACATTGTTCTGCAGTTTGGTATCTTCAATTTCTTTTTTTATTTTTTCGAAATCTTCACCCGATCCGAATATATCAAGTTTTGCTTCAGGAATTTCTTTCACGACTAAACTAAATGCTTTTACTGCATGTATCAGATTTTTCATAGATGCAAGTCTTGAAATAATGACAGCTTTGTATTTTTCACTCGGCACATTCAATACAGCGGGATCAAGAGGCTTATCAATTGTATGCGGAGTAAAGAAAAACGTCTCTTGTTCCCCTGAAATCAATTTAAAATCTTCTAGCTGCTCCTCAGTTATAAAAAAGACAGCATCCAAATTATACATCTGACTAAATACTTCTTTATAGCGACCCTTAATTTGATATTTATTGCTGCCGTAATGCTTGTTATGAATAATTGCTCCATAATAGGAAGAAGGTGATTTTTTCACTTTAAAGACATGTTTGTCTTGCGGTCTGCTGTCCACTAAAAACAACTTAGGTTTATCATTTTGTTTTTGCAGATATTCTATCCAATATTGACGCAGTTCCGATTCATCTTTTACTTTTATCTCACCCTCAAGGGAGTACCAAATAATATGAGATAATTGAACATCTTTTTCTTCATTGTTCCATACATAGAGTTTGTCTAAATATACTTGATTTTGGTCATTAATATATTCCTGCAGATACATCTTGTTTAGCTGCACATCATAATGAGTAACGAGAACTAAGTTTCCGTTCTTCGTATATTCCTCTCTCTTTATGAGCTGGTTTTTATCATTCCAATAGTCGACGTACCGGATAGTTTCTCCATCTCCGTAGTAAACTACAGACATTTCATTGTTCTTCTTACCAAACAATCTCAACAGAGTTTTTGCAAATTTCCCCATTCCAACTTGCTTTTTTATCTGGTCAAGGCCTATCCTTTCTTCGTATGATCTTTTCCCATTTGTTCTAACACTTAAAAAATCATCGAATAGATTAATAACACTTGTGAATTTTTTATCAATCTTACCGTTGCTGTACAATTCATCAATTTTTGAAGACAACTCTAAATCAAAACGAAACGTTAAGAAAAAGGTGTTTTGGTTACACTCTTCTCCAAATAATTTTGAACGCAATAATAATGATTTCGTCAGACCGCCATAATTACTTGGCAGTCCACCAGAGATAAAATAATAATCCATGTCAGGAATTTGTTTTATATTAGATTCACTCACCGCATGTAAAGACAATTTTTTACTCCCTTTCGGCATCTAGAATATATGATCATTGAAATTTATATCTACCCGGATACTTTAGTCACAAAAATCAATGTAAGCATCAAAAAGTACTTCTTATTTCAATAAGAAGTACTTTAATTAGATATTGAACCAATGATATCAGGATCCTAAATTATAAACCAGCAATTTCCTCTTTGATCTTTGTTGTAGAGATGCCTTCTGTTCTTGGGAGGTAAACAACCTCACACTGATCTTTGAGAAAGTCAAATTTACCTTCCCAGTCATCCCCCATAACAAAAACATCAATATTATGATCAATAATATCTTGCTTTTTTTGCTCCCAATTCTTTTCAGGAATTACTTCGTCCACATATCGAATGGTTTCTAAAATTAATTTACGGTGCTCATAGCTGTGATAAGCTTTTTTTTGCTTTTGTAAATTGAATTCATCCGTTGAAATAGCAACAACTAAATAATCACCAAGCTGCTTTGCACGCTCAAGCAATTTAATGTGACCCCAATGCAGTAAATCAAAAGTTCCATATGTGATAACTTTTTTCATTTAAAGAAACGCTCCTTCCTAATGTTAAACACTATTAAAAACACTACTGACGTTAGCGATTAAATTCTAAAAACCTGTTTGTATTCCTTATATCGACATATTTCTCGTATGTCTTCACTGATCATTAATTATAGCATACCGCCTAAAAAAGGTTAAGTACTCATGAGGAGAAAAACATTCCAAAATATGTAATTACACTCAGACTCCATTGGCACCAAGGTCTGTTGTTCATTCGTTCATTCAATTGTAAAATTGGAAACATATTTAAATTTAATGTAAAGATAATGTTAATCCTTTGTTGAAGATTTATGTTAAAATATAAGGTAGCTTGATTTTGCTTTTAGAAACTCTCGGTTTTTAACTATATAAATAGAATCTTAAAGGAAGGAGGAGCCAGACATGCAAACAGAGACTATTCACAATATTCCTTATGTTAACAGTAACTTAACATCATTTATCGATTACCTAGAGAAACATTATATTGATCAAAAGATTGGTGCTGTCATTTCCACAGTCAACCCTGAAATTGCATTTGCAGCTATTAAAGATCGGGACTACTTTGATGTACTATCTTCTTCAAACTTCATTTTGCCTGATGGGATCGGTGTAGTCATGATGTCACGTTTGACTAACAACAGGCTTCAGTCCCGAATCGCAGGTTACGATGTTTTTAAAGAACTTCTGGGCGTTGCTAACAAAAAGAAAAAACGCATATTTCTGTACGGTGCGAAGAAAGATGTTATAAAAGGTGTTGTATCCAAAATTTCTTCTGAATACCCAAACATTAAAATCGCAGGTTATTCAGACGGTTATGTTCAAGATCGCACCCTAGTGGCAAAACAAATTGCAAGAGCAAATCCTGACATGGTATTCGTAGCTTTAGGGTATCCTCATCAAGAGAAATTCATTCATAACTACAGACACTTGTTCCCTAAAGCCGTATCTATAGGTCTAGGAGGAAGCTTTGATGTATTTAGCGGTAATGTCAAACGGGCCCCTTCCTGGATGATACGTTTAAATTTAGAATGGTTCTACCGGTTAATCTTGAATCCATGGCGATGGAAAAGAATGCTTAGCATCCCAAAATATGCTTTAACGGTTTTAAAAGAAGAAAAAAACAAAAAAACTTTCTATCCAAAGCCTGAAAAAGATCATACAAAACAGATTTAAAAACAAAACTTTCAAATAAATGGATGATAAAAATGAAAATAAGATCACTACTGGCGAATTGCTATTTGTATTTTTTATCAGCAATCGCCTTTTTTCTGCAATGGGTGAAACCTGAAAGCAAAGTGACCCTCCTGATCTCATTCGAAGCAAACGCAAAAGCGATTCTTGAGGAATATGAACAAGGACAATACTCTTATAAACTTAACATCCTGTATACCCAGCAGGCCTCTGCTATTGCCGAGAGCTTCCCGAATGTAGATGCATATTTATTACAAGAAAAAAACCCTATCCATCTCATTAAAGCTGTATACCTAATGTTTAACAGTAAAGTGATCATAACAGATAATTACTTTCTATTAACAAGTGTGTTAAATAAGCGGAAGCAAACGAAATGTATCCAAGTATGGCACGCAAATGGCTCACTCAAAAAATTTGGTTTGGAAGACATTACAAACATGCAACGGACGAAAACTGATATTAAAAGGTTCCAAAAAGTATACAGTTCGTATGATTATTTAACTGTTGGCTCAGAAGAGATGGCAAATATCTTCAAGAAATCATTTGGAATAAAGGATAACCAATTATTAAAAATAGGTGTACCTTTAACAGACCCTTATTACCGAGAAAACAAGAAAAAAATTTCAGATACTCTAAACATACAAAGAAAAAAAATAATCCTCTATGCACCGACGTTTAGAGATTATAATATGCAATCAATTCAATTGCCTTTTACAGAAGAACAATTAATTCATCAGTTAAAAGAAGAATATGTTTTATTTGTTAAGCTGCATCCCGCCATTCAGAACAATATTGATATTAAATATTCCAGTGATTATATTAAAGATGTTTCTAACTATGCCTTGTTTGATCTACTCATGGCTGCAGACATATTAATCACTGACTATTCTTCTGTTCCCTTTGAATTTTCGATTTTAAATAAACCCATTCTTTTTTATACTTACGATTTAAAACTTTATCAACAGAAGCGGGGATTGGTTGATAATTATCTTTCCATAATACCTGGAAGAGCCTGCTATGACAGTGAATCATTAATAAATGAAATTCAAACCCCATTTAATTATTCCAAAATAAAAGTTTTTTCCGATAGATGGAATAAGTATTCTGATGGGAATTCAAGCCAAAATTTATTGAATTTCATCGAAAATTTAATAAGCTAAATGATGACACTTGTTCAAAACAGAACAAGTGTTCTTTTTTCTATTGAATACCGAACGTATGTTTGCTTTAATGTAATTAGTTGCTTATGGCAGCAAATAATAATAGAGGTGGTAAATTTATGAGAAAAAAAGAACTGTTTGATTTCACCAACATCACGCCAAAATTATTTACTGAACTACGTGTAGCAGACAAAACCGTACTTCAATCATTCAATTTCGATGAGAAAAACCACCAAATTTATACAACCCAAGTCGCAAGTGGATTAGGAAAAGACAACACCCAAAGCTATCGCATAACTCGTCTATCTCTTGAAGGTTTACAATTAGACAGCATGCTGTTGAAACATGGAGGTCATGGTACAAATATTGGAATTGAAAACCGTAATGGCACCATTTATATTTGGTCTCTATACGATAAACCAAACGAAACAGATAAAAGTGAATTAGTTTGTTTCCCATATAAAGCAGGCGCGACTTTAGATGAAAATTCTAAAGAACTTCAGCGATTCTCGAATATGCCTTTCGATCATAGGGTTACACCTGCTCTTGATATGAAGAATAGACAGTTGGCAATTAGACAATACGATACAAAAAATAATAATAATAAACAGTGGGTGACAATCTTTAACCTGGACGATGCAATAGCAAATAAAAACAATCCTCTTTATACTATTAACATTCCTGACGAACTTCATTATTTACAAGGTTTCTTTTTAGATGACGGTTATTTATATTGGTATACAGGAGATACAAACAGCAAAAGCTATCCGAATCTCATAACTGTATTTGATTCCGATAATAAAATAGTGCTGCAAAAAGAAATTACTGTTGGCAAAGACTTGTCCACCAGATATGAGAATAACTTCCGTGAACCGGAAGGGATCTGTATGTACACCAATCCTGAAACTGGGGCAAAATCATTAATGGTGGGAATTACAAGTGGAAAAGAAGGAAATCGTATAAGCAGAATTTATGCATACCATTCTTATGAAAACTTCATGAATCATGTACCTATGCTTCGATCCCCTTTATTAAAAACCGTGGGGCACCAAGATACACCTCCAGAAAGATTTCAACCATTTATTCAAACCTTCATTTTAGAGTATAATGCTCAAAACAAAAAATGGATGGTTCCGACTTCAGGTTATTTACCATCTTACACATCAAATTTAGTCCGAAATATTACTATCAATGCAGATGGAAACTTGCAAGTCACATTAAATGAACGCTATATTAGTTTACTGCATCAATCGATAGAAGGAGATTTCCGCTTAAAACAAAAGGATATCCGAATGGGATCCTGGTATTTTGCCGGCGGAGAAAAATCAAATGTGCTTGAAATAGGTTTTATGAAAGGGAGTACAAAAATCAGACCCGATGATGCAGCCATCTCAAATGCTTCAAGAATGAGTATTTTTATGATTGTTGCGGACAAGATTGAGGTGTGATAATCAAATAGGCTGTAGCTATTTAATAGCTACAGCCTATTTGCAACTTTCTAAGTTTTTTATCGATATTCCGGAACATCAAAATAAAGTGTATAACCGTCCAGCAATGAATACAGGCTGTACATGCGGTTTACTTGTTTGTACGCCCAGCCGATGTCTGTTGCGTATTGATGTGTCGCTGTAGCTGACCATCTCATTTTGTACAGTGTGTCTTGATTGTAAGCTGTGTTGTGGATATACGATGAGCCTATGAATTTAGCTCCGCCGATAATGGCCGCTTCTGGTGTGAACCAGCCCTGCTCGTACGCATATTTGGCTCCGTAGTAATTCGGATTGCTGTCGTATGCTCCAATTCCATACATGTTGTATACGGTTTTTCCGTTATAGGTTAATCCATTGGCTAAAGCGGATGTCCCGTTTCCTGTTTCCAGAAGAGCGTGTGAGATTAAATACAGTTCGTTGATGCTATATTGATTGGCGGCATCGATAAATGCCTTTGCTCTCCCTGTCAGGATGCCTTTACCCGCAAGCACTTTCTGATTTACCTCAGTAACGCTGAGACCCGCTGTCTGTGACAGCTTGAGAAATTGGAAGTAGTATTTGCTGTCTCTGGAAAAGTTATTCGGATCCACGTATTGAACTACTTCATCACTGCTTGCGTTTCGCCAGCCCAAATTGATCTTAGCCCAGCCGTTTATCTGTCCGATGACTTTCACTTTATCGCCTTTTTTAAACTGGCCGATCACGTTTGTCGGGCTGACTTCCGGCGTTGACCGGATATTTAGTACATCAGCCGTAACAGTTGATGTTGCTGTATTAATGTACGTGAGCGATACGTAAGCCGCTCCGTCTGTTTGCGGACTTACTGTCATTTGTTTTTGGACCATATCACGAAGCGAGAGATTGTAGTTTGTTTTCATGATTTGCGGGCCGTTTTTGATCTTCACGATAGATGATGTCCATCCGTATAATTGTTTTAGCTTCGTTGATGCCGCAGCAGCTGTATCATTGCCTGTGAACTGCTCATTTACGCTGATTTTATAAAGCGTATTGCTTTTCGTTGTATAGCTCGGGGTTACACTTTTCGATTTAAGATAGGTTAACCCATTGTTCAATGCGGTTTTGCTGCTAAGCTGTGTTGTCACGATTTTGTATTGTGTATATGCAGTCTGGCCTGTTTTTGATGTTGTGACTGCGATATGATTTTGTTTGAAAAATGTTAAAACGCGGTCAATCTCTTCTTGGCTGATGATAGCTTCAGTTGTGATTTGATAGCTGCTCGCAGCTGTCTGACCGGTTTTCTGGCTTGCTACTGATATATGATTCGATTTGAAAAACGTGAGTGCCTGATTGACTTTCGTTTGATCAAGCAGAGATTCGGTTGTGATTTTAAACGTGTCAGCTATTTGTTTTTTGACGGATTTCGCAGAAGCACTTAGCTGATTTTTCTTTAATATGTTCAAACCCTTTGTGACTTTTGCTTGATCTGATGTTTCTTCTGAGATGAGCTGATATTGATTTTCTGCTGTTGATCCAGCTGCTGTTTTTGCAGCTTTTACTTTTTTCTGAGCAAAGAAGGCTGCTGCTTTGTTTGCTTGCTGCTCGCCTAAAATCTTTGCCGTCGTGATTTGATAAGCTGCAGACGTTGTCGTTTTTTTGACGCTGGATGACGTGTAATGCCATTTTTTCTTTTTAAAGAAAGTGTCTATTTTTTGGAGCTGCTGTTTTGTTATACCCTTCATATTCACGGTATATGATGTGCTTTTTCCAACCTGTTGATAACTGCCGGATACGCCAGTGTTTTTCTTGATTTGGCTGATGGCGTCCTTTACTGTACTCAGCCCTTTGAAATAAGCTGATTGGACATTGTATGACTCAACGGTTGTTTTTTGATTGATGGACTTGTAGCTGCCTGTGATGCCAGTGCTCTGTTTCAGCTGCTGCAATAGAGTTTTGGCATTGGCTTCACCTGAAATGGCGGCAGTTGTGAACGTATAATAGGCTTGCCCTTTCACTGTTTCCTTTAATGATGCCTGCAGCCCAGATTCCTTTTGGAAGGCGTTTTTGATCTGCGCTGCTCTGCTGTCTCCCACGATTGTGCCAGACTGAATGGTTGTGACAGACACCGTGTGTGTGATGGGCTGATACGAGCTTTTAATCCCCGTTTGCTTGGCCAGGCTCTGGATAAGCGCCTTGACTTTTGTCTCATCAGCAATGTCTGATGTCATGACGTTCATATAGGGCTGAGCTGCTCCGTAAGCTTTTACAGCGCCAGCCACTCCCGTCTCCTGTTTCAGCTTTGCTAGGATAGTGTTGGCCTGTTTTTCTCCGGAGATGGCACCTGACGAGATGGTGACATATGGCTGTTTGCTTCCAACAGGACTTGACGTTCCTGTAATTGATGTCTGTTTGGCGAGTCCGCTCAGTATTGCTTTCGCTTCTGATTCGCTATGAATGCCTGAGGCGGAAATTTGGTAGGTCGTTGTTGTGCCTGAAGCCTGATAGGATGCATCCCAGCCAGTATCTTTTTCCAGTTTGGCGACAGCTTGTGAGGCTTGGCTTTCTGTACTGAACGTATTCGACGGCTCTACTTTATATAGTGAGTAGTCGGTATACGCGGCTGCCTGGGCAGAACCAGACATGGCAAAAAAGGCAAGGGACGCGGCGGATAGAAGCATAGGTGCGATTAGTCTCTTTTTCATTCCTTCTCCTCTTTCTTATTCTATGAGTATATAAAACTAGTTTATTTATCGGCACGCGCATGCTTCATTTATAGGTGAATCACTTCCATTTTCTAATAAAAAAACTTAACCTCGAAGTGAGATTAAGTTTAAATATGAGACACGATAAGGGTACAAGTTCCTTTTATCGTAAAATCGGGCATTTGAGCCGGCAAAATAAAGTGATCACCTTTTTTGAGCGGACATGTTTTGTCCTCATACTTGAGCAAACCGCTTCCTTCTATCACGCTGCAAATCAGAAAGGATTCATCCTGAGCCATTTCAGCTTCGCCATTGATGTCCCATTTATAAACCGAAAAATATTCCCCTTGGACAAATGTTTTAATGGTTATTCCTTTTCTTGATTCTGTCGATTCATCTATATACCCGTCCACATGGGGAACCGTGGCGGCATTGACCGCTTTGGCAAAATGAAGCTCTCTCGGACTTCCGTTGCTATCAAGACGGTCATAATCGTACACCCGGTATGTGGCATCTGAATTTTGCTGAGTCTCTAAAACAAGGGCCCCCTTGCACAATGCGTGCAGCGTTCCGCTCGGCACATAATAGAAATCACCCGGTTTAATTTTGATTCTTCGCAGCAGGCCCTCCCAGTCACCGCTGTTGATCATTGTGACAAGTTCGGTTTTTGAGCGGGCCGTATGCCCGTAAATGATTTCTGCGTTTTCCTTACAGTCGATAATGTACCAGCATTCCGTCTTGCCGAGTTCTCCCTCTTCGTTTTCTCCGGCATAGTAATCATCAGGGTGAACTTTAATTGACGTATCTTCCTTCACATCCAGCAGCTTTGTCAGAAGCGGAAACCGATCCCCCTCTACGCCGCCGAATACTTCACGGTGCTCTTCCCAAAGCTCGATCAATGTCTTTCCTTTATACGGGCCATTTGCAACAGTGCTCGGTCCTTTTGGATGAGCGGAAATGGCCCAGCATTCCCCCGTTGATTCTGAAGGAATACTGTATCCAAATCTATCTCGTAAAGCGGTTCCGCCCCAGATTTTTTCTTTAAACACAGGCGTTAGAAAAATCGGTGATTGCGTCATGATCCGTACCCCTCCCCTGTAAATAACTGATCATCATTTTCCCGGTGCGCCCCTCTTACAAACGCCCGTATAAGCTGCCTTTTTCCTATGACAACATATGTACAAAGCATCATCTTTTCATTACCCCTTCAAAGAAAACGCTTCCTATCTATTATATCACGTCGAAAAGAAGCTTTGTTTCAGCCTTTTCCTCGATAAGAATAATTCTCCTTTTTTGATACAAATTAATAAAAACCGTCAATATGTTTAAGAAGGAGAGAAACTATGCAAATCGACTCTGATCTCCAGAACAATTTAGACACACTGAAAAAAACATTGGGACAAAACGACGATATGATGTTTTATACATTTGCTTTCGGAGATAGCAGACAAAAGGCGTGTTTACTGTATATTGACGGTCTGACAGAGAATAAAATGCTGGCGCAATACGTCATTTCTCCTTTACAAAAAGAGGCGTTGGCCCATAAGGAATGCTCGATTGAAGACTTATCCGCCTTTTTTTTCGGCTTTCACCACAGCGTTGTTTCTACAATGAAAGAAATAGAGCAGCTCGTTTTTTCAGGGCAAGCCATTTTGCTCGCTGATGGCTATCGCGGAGGATTAGCTTTCGACACAAAGTCAGTCGCAACACGCAGTCTTGATGAACCCTCCTCCGAAGTCGTGGAACGCGGCCCTAAAATAGGATTTATTGAAAAGCTGCGGACAAACACGGCGCTTTTGCGTGAACGGACGAGTGATCCTAATCTCGTCATCAAAGAAATGACACTCGGAAAAAGGACCAAAAAGAAAATCGCTGTCGCTTATATTCAGGATATCGCCCCAGATTATGTCGTCAAAGAAGTGTTTAAAAGGCTGAAATCAGTCAATATAGATAATTTGCCGGAATCGGGGACGCTTGAACAGCTGATTGAAGACGAACCATTTTCAATTTTCCCCACAATATTAAGCACAGAACGACCGGACCGGGTCGAAAGTTCTCTATTAGAAGGGCGAGTGTCCATATTAGTGGATGGTACGCCGTTTGCTTTGATTGTACCGGCTACGGTTGACGAATTTATTCATTCGCCCGATGATTACAGCCAGCGCTGGATCCCAATGTCACTTGTACGCCTTCTTCGTTATTCCAGCATCCTGATCACCATTTATTTGCCCGGTCTGTATATTTCTCTCGTTTCTTTTCACACCGGGCTATTGCCGACTAGAATGGCCATTTCCATTGCAGGCAGCAGGCTTAACGTACCATTCCCGCCTTTTGTAGAGGCCTTTATCATGATCTTTACGATCGAATTGATTCGAGAAGCCGGATTAAGGCTGCCTAAGCCGATTGGACAGACAATTGGCCTTATCGGCGGCGTTGTCATCGGACAGGCAGCTGTTCAGGCGCAAATTGTCAGTGCGCTTATGGTCATTGTCGTTTCTGTCACAGCACTGGCATCCTTTACCGTTCCTTCATACGCCTATAACTTTCCGCTGCGGATCATTCGGATCGGGGTTATGATAAGTGCAACAGCGCTTGGCATGTACGGCGTTATAATGGTTTATCTGTTTGTGATCGGCCATCTCATGCGCCTGAAAAGCTTTGGCCAGGATTACATTATCCCGATCATGGCGCAGCCTGGACAGGATTTGAAAGACACAGTCATCCGTATTCCCACGATGTTTTTAAAAAGAAGACCGACACGAAACGATCCCGAAGATAACATCAGACAAAGGTGATGGCTATGAGGAAATCAGAGCATAAACTGACATTTATGCAGACGCTCATTATGATCAGCAGCACATTGATTGGTGCCGGGGTGCTGACCCTTCCCCGCTCAGCCGCCGAAACCGGCAGTCCGAGCGGATGGCTAATGATACTGCTCCAGGGCGTTATTTTTATTATCATCGTTCTGCTTTTTTTGCCTTTTCTTCAAAAAAACAGCGGAAAAACTCTTTTTAAGCTCAACAGCATTGTAGCTGGAAAATTCATCGGCTTTCTATTGAATTTATATATCTGTCTATATTTCATTGGGATTGTTTGCTTTCAAGCTCGGATTTTGGGAGAGGTTGTCGGATTCTTTTTGTTGAAAAATACGCCAATGGCAGTTGTGGTGTTTATATTTCTTGCAGTTGCCATCTATCATGTAGGCGGAGGCGTTTATTCAATTGCAAAAGTATACGCTTATATTTTTCCTATAACCCTTATTATTTTTATGATGCTTCTGATGTTCAGCTTTCGCTTGTTCCAGCTTGATTTTATCCGGCCGGTATTTGAAGGAGGCTATCAAAGCTTTTTCTCTTTATTCCCAAAAACATTATTATATTTCTCCGGATTTGAAATCATTTTTTACCTGGTCCCCTTTATGAGAGATCCAAAGCAAGTGAAAAAGGCTGTTGCTCTGGGCATCGCGACTTCCACATTGTTCTACAGCATTACTTTGCTCATTGTGATTGGCTGTATGACTGTGGCTGAGGCAAAAACGGTGACATGGCCGACCATTTCCCTTATTCACGCATTAGAGGTTCCGGGTATTTTTATTGAACGATTTGATTTGTTCTTACAGCTGACCTGGACAGCCCAGCAATTTGCCTGTATGCTCGGATCCTTTAAAGGCGCCCATATCGGGTTAACGGAAATCTTTCATCTAAAAAATAAAAACAATGCATGGCTGCTGACTGCAATGCTGGCTGCGACGTTTTTCATAACGATGTATCCCAAGGACTTGAATGACGTGTTTTATTACGGGACGCTTCTTGGATATGCTTTCTTAATTGTGATTACAATTCCATTCTTCGTCTGGTTTTTAAGCTGGATACAGAAAAAAATAGGGAGGGGGCAGCTGCAATGAAAACAGCATCAAAATTCTCCGTCATGTTTTTTATGCTGCTGGCCCTCTGCGGCTGCTGGGATGTCAAAGATATCGAGCAACTATCCTTCGCCAGAGGGCTGGCGATCGATGAGACAAATGATCACCAGTACAAACTGACGTATCAAAATCTTCTTCCCCAAAGCGAAGACAGCCAAGCATCCGGAAAACCCGAATTTGTTAATGTAACGTCCCACGGGAAAACGATTCTGGAAGCAGTCAGTGATGTATCCATCAAGGACCCTCCTGTTTATAGCGATCATTTAAAAGTGATCCTTCTGGGAGAAAAACTGATGAGGAATCAAAATGTAGACCAAGTCCTCAACCACTTTATCCGGGATGATGAGCTGCGGCGAAGCAGCTATTTGATGGCAGCCAGAGGGAATGCAGCTGATGTTTTCACAAAAGGAAACCCCAATCAGCAGCAGCCGATGCCCTCCGAAAAACTGATTGATTTGACAACTCACAGCGGATATAACGGTAAGATTATGATACCGCTGCGCATCGGAAGAGCTTCTGTCTACTCTCAGAACGGGTACAGTTATCTTATTCAAGCCGTGAAAAACGAAAAGGGAAAAGCCAAGTATGACGGAGCAGGCATTATCAAAAGGGGCAGCAATAAACTCGTTGGGTTTCTTTCAGCTGATGAAACCCAAACACTGTCATGGGTCATGGGGACGATCCAAGGCGGTGTCATGCCGACGACAGATAAAGGACATCCGATTACGTTTGAAATTAAAAAGTCGAAAACGAAAATTAAGCCCGTCATTGAAAACGGAAAGCCTGTCTTTCATATTTCTGTTAAAACGAAGGGCATCCTGACAGAAGACCAAAACCCGAATGAAAACTCCTTTAGCAAAAGTTATTTGCACAGGCTGGAAAACATTTTTGAAAAAAAGCTTGAACGAGATGTAAAGCAGGTGATGGATAAACTGCAGCACGAGTATAAAACCGATCCGGTCTTTTTATCAGACCACATAAGGATTCAACACCCTGACTACTGGAATAAAGTAAAAGGGCATTGGGATGAAATATTTTCTGAGACTGATTTTAAGTACGATATTTCTTTTAAAATCATTAACTTTGGCACGGTGGGAAAGTAAGCAATCAAAAGGGTGCGCATGATCGCGCACCCTTTTTTATGTTCCGACAGTCTGCTGTTTTCCGGCCGCTCCTCCCTGTCCGTTTTTGTCCCGTAAATCCTGCTCAATTTCTTCAAGGCTTCTTCCCTTTGTCTCTGTCACTTTAAATCGGACAAATAAGAACGCCATGATACCGATCGCGGCATAAATCAGGAATAAATAACTGATTCCGATCGCTTCCATTAATATTGGATAGGTTAATGAAACAATCAGTGTCCCAACGTGCAACATTAAGGTCGAAACACCGGTCCCGATTCCTCTGACGTGAAGCGGGAACAATTCAGGAAGCATCACCCACACAACCGGTCCCCAGCTGACCGCAAAGACAACGATAAACACGCCTAAACAAATGACGGTCGTCCATGAGGCAGCCGGAGTGTTATCGAAAAAGAGATTTACTAAAGCGAGAACGATCAAGCTGATCACCATGCCCGCATTCCCGAATAGCAGTAACGGCTTTCTTCCAATCTTGTCGATGATTTTAATCGCTACTAATGTCATGAGAACATTGACTGTGCCGATTCCGACCGTGCCTAAAATCGAAGCGGAGTTTCCGAATCCGACGTTTGTAAAGGTCTTTGGCGCATAGTAGATGATCGTATTCGTTCCGATAAATTGCTGCAAAAAAGCGAGTCCCAAACCTGCAATAAGCGCTGGGCGCACCCATGGATCGAACAGCTCCTTCAGACCGCCTTCATCCTGCTTTTCCGCTTCTTTTATATCATGTATTTCCTGATCAATATCTTTTGTGCCACGCAATTTTTCAAGAATTTTCTTCGCTTTGCTTTCTTCGCCATTCGTGAACAGCCAGCGCGGGCTCTCCGGCATAAACAAAATGCCAATAAGCAAGAGCAATGACGGCACAGCAGCCAATCCAAGCATCCAGCGCCACGCTTCGGCATCGGCAAATATGTAATTGACAATGTAAGAAAGAAGGATGCCGACCGTGATCATCAGCTGATTCAGTGATGACAGCGCCCCGCGTTTATGTTTTGGCGCCAGTTCAGATAAATAAAGGGGTACGATTGTCGTCGATGTTCCGACTGCAAGTCCCAAAATGATGCGAAACAGCACCATGACTCCTGTATTTGGGGCCAGTGCCACACCAAGACCGCCTATACAAAACAGCAGCGCGGCTGCCATAATTGCTTTTTTTCTTCCGAAACGGTCAGTCAGCTTGCCGGCCGCTCCTGAGCCCAATATCGCCCCAACCAGCAAGGAGCTGACAACAAGACCTTCTGTAAACGCGTTTAAGCCTAACTCCTTTTTCATAAATAAAATAGCTCCGGAAATCACTCCGGTATCATAGCCATATAACGCGCCTCCAAGAGCTCCGAAAAAATAAAGCCATATATTTGACTGCTTTTTCATAAAGATGACTCCCTTTCTCCATCAGCTGCAATGACATTGTCTGTGGGATTTTTTTAGAAATCTTTTAGCCTCTTTTTCCGGCCATTAAACCTTTTTATTTTTCTGATCATAAGTTTTCCAATCATTTACTTGTATTTTTTTCAATGTCGCCGAAACATTTTACCTGCTGCGGCGTCCAATATAAGGTGATTCAGTACATTATCGTTATCAATTTTCAAAAACAAGAACTTATAAATATAGGAATATTTATCGAAAAATGTCTTTCGAGTAGTTGCCCCATGGCAAATAGAATGGTACGCTTCAAATATTAAAGAAACGTGAGGTATTGATATATGGAAGAACGATCACAGCGCAGAAAGAAAAAAAGAAAACTAAAAAAATGGGTGAAAGTTGTTGCCGGATTAATGGCTTTTTTAGTCATTGCGGCAGGCTCTGTCGGCGCCTATGCTTTTGTAAAGCTGAACAATGCTTCTAAGGAAGCTCATGTCAGCCTTGCACGCGGAGAACAATCTGTAAAACGGATCAAAGAATTTGATCCTGGAAAAGATTCTTTTTCTGTATTGCTCTTAGGAATTGATGCCAGGGAGAAAAACGGCGAGACCGTCGATCAGGCAAGAAGTGACGCGAATGTGCTGGTTACATTTAATCGGAAAGAAAAAACAGCTAAAATGCTGAGCATTCCGCGTGACGCCTATGTAAACATCCCAGGCCACGGGTATGATAAATTCACACATGCTCACGCTTACGGCGGCGTTGACTTAACTGTGAAAACAGTTGAAGAAATGCTGGATATTCCAGTCGATTATGTCGTAGAAAGCAATTTCACGGCTTTTGAAGACGTCGTAAACGAGTTAAATGGCGTCAAAGTAACTGTAAAAAGCGATAAAGTCATTCAGCAAATCAAAAAAGATACAAAAGGTAAAGTCGTTCTTCAAAAAGGAACACATACGCTTGATGGGGAAGAAGCGCTCGCTTACGTAAGAACACGTAAAGCGGACAGTGACCTTTTACGCGGGCAAAGACAAATGGAAGTGCTGAGCGCCATTATAGATAAATCAAAATCATTGAGCTCAATTCCGGCTTATGATGATATTGTGGATACGATGGGGCAAAATTTAAAAATGAACTTATCTCTTAAAGATGCCATCGGCCTGTTCCCGTTCATCACTTCATTGAAATCAGTTGAGTCTATTCAGCTGACGGGTTATGATTATGAACCTGCCGGAGTCTATTATTTCAAATTGAATCAGCAAAAGCTGCAGGAAGTTAAAAAAGAGCTGCAAAACGATTTAGGTGTATAATGAACGGGATGGCGATTACGCCATCCCGTTTTACATATTTCCTTGTTGAAAATTATCAAAGTAACGTTTAGCCTTAATTTATATGGATTATGTTTCACAGGCAAGCTGAACATACTACACGAAGCAGCTTCATTTTTAAGGAGGTTCCCCTACATATGAAATGTATTGCGATTGATCTAGACGGAACATTACTGAATAAAGAAAGCGTCATTTCTGCGGAAAACAGAGAGGCGATCAAGCGGGCCGTTGATGCCGGCATCCTCGTCACCATTTGCACGGGAAGAGCGACATTTGATGTAAAAGCGCTGCTGGATGACTTGGACATCCCTATCATTGCAGCTAATGGCGGTACGATCCACGACACGGGTTACCGTTTGATCAGCCGGACATTAATGGATCAGGAAGCCGGTAAAGCGATTGCTGATTACTTACTTTCAAAAAACATTTACTTTGAGGTATATACAGATGACCATCTGCTTTCTCCTTTTGACGGCGAAGCTAAGCTGCACGCGGAGCTTGACATTCTAAAGAGCGCAAACCCAAACGAGCAGACGGATGACTTGTGGCAAGGAGCCATGACTCAATTCAAACAGTTTGGCATTAAACCAATCCCTCATATCGAATCGGTTTTTGACGGCGGTGAAAACATTTATAAGCTTCTTTGCTTCTCCTTTGATATGGACAAGCTGAAACAAGCGAAGGAAGAACTGAAGCATCATAAAAAACTGGCGCAAACCTCTTCAGGAAAACATATTATCGAAATCCTGCCGGCCTCGTCAGGAAAAGGACGCGCGTTAACAAAGCTGGCTGACATATACGGAATTGAAACACAGGATATCTATGCGATCGGCGATAGTCCAAACGATTTGTCCATGTTTGAAGTCGCCGGACACCGTATCGCCATGGAAAATGCGATTGATGAATTAAAAGAAAAAAGCACCTTTGTCACAAAAAGCAATGACGAAAATGGTGTGGCCTACTTTATAGACCAGCTTCTTTCGGGGCAATATGCATAAAGAAAAGACTCCAGAGATTGGAGTCTTTTTCTTTTATTGCACCCGTATACTTCCTGCGTATTTATCCTTCCAATATGTGCTCGTGTTCATATTGGTAATGGTCACGCCGTTTGATAATGTGACATGAACAACTTGTCCGTTTCCGATATAGATGGAGGGATTTAAGCTTGTTGATTGAAAGAACACAATGTCTCCCGGCTTCAGGTCCGCCTTCTCAATCTTAGTTCCGGCATTGTACTGGCTTGTTGCGTATCGAGGCAGGGAAATACCGGCTGCTTTCTGGTATACATATTGGACAAATCCAGCTGTATCAAATCCCGTCTCAGGTGTTACTCCGCCCTGTTTGTAAGGCACTTCTCCGACATAAAGCGTCGCTTCGGAAACAATCGGATTTTCTTTCGGGATTGTCAGGTTGTCAAATCGGCGAATACCCGTCATCTTCGATTTCCAGTAATCCTCTGACAAATAGGAAATGGTTACTTTTTCTGACCGGCTTGCCTGAATGAACCTGCCTGCGCCCGCATAAATGCCTGCATGTGAAATTCCCGTTTTATACGTATTGCTGAAATAGACGACATCACCAGGCTTTATGTTCTGAGGGGCTACCTTCTCGCCCACTGCCCACTGCTGTTCGGCTGATCGCGGTAGATAAATGCCGAGTGCCTGTTGAAACACATATTGCACAAGCCCCGAGCAATCAAAGCCCTCTGACGGCGTGCTTCCGCCAAACACATATGGGACACCGATATATTTTTCGGCCTCCTGAACGACAGGAACATCAGCCGTTGCCGGATCGGCAGCGATTCGTCTCGCCCCGATATAAGTTCCGCTCCAATAGCTGCTTTTTTTGTAATTGGTGATGATAACCCCTTTTGACTGTGTACTGTGAACCATTTGGCCGTCTCCGATATAAAGGGCGTCATGTGTCGGAACAGTGCCGGTGCTTCCCTCTTTCTTGAAAAACAAAATATCACCCGGCTTCAGGTTTTCCGGTTTTACAGCTGTTCCGATTTTATACTGGTCGTTTACAGATCTCGGCAGATGAATATCAGCCTTACTGAACACATATTGTATCAATCCTGATGGATCGAAACCCTCTTTCGGCGTTTCCCCGCCATATTTATACTGATATCCAAGCAGGTTTTTTGCTTCGCTGACAATCAATTCTGATGATGTATCAGCTTCCGCAATCTCCGCTTTTGTCATAATTGGAACCAAAAAACAAATGATAACCGCCACAAGCAAAAACTTCTTCCAGTTTGCCAGTGTGTTCACTTTTATTATCTCCTCCTCTTTTTGCAGTTTTAACATCGGTATTTTTTTGAATATGTTAAGAGACTTTTTAATATTTTTACAGAATGAATATGCTGGGCAAATAAAAAGAGAGTGTCTCATCAGACACTCTCTTTTTTGAATTATTTATTGGCGTTTACCGGTTCTTCCTGCTGCTGGATTTTATTCATTTCCATATCAATCTTCTGTTTTTCCTGATCTGTCAGCTGATCATTGAATTTAAAAGCTGACATAAACATGAACACGATGGCTACGGCAACAAACGGCCAGATGGCTTTGACAAATTTCATCTTTATCACTCCGATTATTTAGATTTTAGTTTGTCACTATGATCAATATCAAACGTCAGTTTTCCGTCTTCTACTTTCCAAGCGAAATTAGAGTCTTTCGTCAGTTCGCGAATAATGGTTTTCTGTTTAAGGCTGTCTTTTTTCACAGGCGCAGGTGTCGCTTCATGGATATCGATCGGTGTCACTTCAAAGCGTCCTGTTCCATTTTTCTTCAGGTGATACTGAACCAGTGCACTGTCTCTTGTTCTCGTCCAGCCTTGGTCAAAGACAAAGTTGCCGAGGCTGTAGAAAATGACGGTTCCGTTATATACTTCAATCGGTTCTAAGACGTGCGGGTGATGGCCGACGATGATGTCAGCTCCCGCATCAGACATGGCTCTTGCAAGCTGGCGCTGGCGGTCATTTGGATCATTGTCATACTCTTGTCCCCAGTGTGACTGCACAACAACAATGTCCGCATGTTTTTTCGCTTCTGAAATCATAGGGATGAAGATTTCAGGATCTGCGGGCAGCACGCCCGGCGTATTCTTTTTAGCCGCGAAACCTTTCCCGGACACATCGGTAAAGCCAAGCGTCGCAATCGTTACCCCGTTGACTTTCTGGTACGAAATTTTCTTTTTCGCATCACTTAAGCTGTATCCCGCTCCAACGATATCAAGATTTTGCTTCGCAAATTCTCCAAGCGTATCTTTCATGCCCTGAACGCCGTAATCCATTGCGTGGTTGTTGGCGCTGTTGAGAACCGTGAAATTCATATCCTTCAAGACTTTCACTGATTCCTTATTCGTCTGCAGATGAATCTCTTTATCTGCTTGTTTATAATTCTTTTGATAGGTTACCGGGTTTTCAAAGTTTCCTGCTACATAATCCGAGGCTCTAAAGATCGGTTCAACATATTGAAAAATACTGTCTGCCCCTTTTTGCTCCGTTACTTTTTCAACATAGCGTCCCATCATAATATCGCCTACAAATGAGGCTGAGAGTACGTCGTCAGAATACGTTTTGACCTTCGGCGTTTCCGCTTTTCCCGCCCACATGAAAGCGAACATAAGGACAAAAACGATCGGAATGGCAATAAATACGTGCTTATTGGTTTTCTTTTTTTGCTGTTTTGTCAGCTTTAGCAGCTTTTCATGAAAGCTCAGTTCTTTTTTCATCGTTTGACACACCTTACATTAAATTAAGTAGTAAACAAACATGATAGCAAAGGTCGCTCCGCTCAATAGCAGCGTGCTTCCGAACGTAATGGTTAAACCTTGTTTCTGAATGGTATTGGCAATTAAACCTGGCACGATGATGCCGATTCCTCGAAATTCTGCGATTTCAAATGGTACAATCGGGTATAGAAAATCAAACGCGATTTTTAGGACGATCCCTGTTATCAGCATGGCAGCGAATTTTCTGCGTCCGTACAAAATCATAAATTTGGATAAACCGTATTTCACAATGACATACGTGAGCAAGCTCACTAGCAAAACAAGTAAAATAAAGACCGGCTGATTAAACACAAGTCCTAAATATCCCGGTACAACAAGTCCTGCCGGCACGATCCCTGTTTTTTCCGCAAAAATTAAACTGAGTAGTACACCTAAAATTAGTGCGATGTATAAATCTGATCCGAACATGTCTGCATTTCCCCCTAGCTTACGAGCTGCTTTACCTTGTATTCGTGGATTTTTTCAATTAAAGGCTCTGCGGCACCATGAATATTGCCGACGCCATATATGACACGGTTGTGCATTCTTTTCTTTAACAATTCCATAATTTCATCTGTTGACTTATACTCTAGATCATGCAGTTTGTCTGCAGGAATTTTGCCTTCTTCGTAGGCTTTTACGATCGGTTCTGTTGTTTCACCGATTAAGATCAGTTCACTTGCTTCAATATAAGGCAATACGTCATTTGCGAATTGCTGTGTCCGATCGACACGGTCTGCGCGGCAGTTCATGATGATGATCGGATCATCGGTCGGGTAACCGATTTCTTTTACACGTTTCCATATATTCAAAGTAGAAGAAGCGTCGTTTGCGGCAAACCCATTAACAAAGTGCCCAGGCTCGCTCGGACTGATCAGCGGAAGAATTCTCATTGCTCCCGGATCTGGCGGCGCATTCAGCATTCCCTTAAATGCTGTTTCTTCGTCAATGCCGAGTGCTTGAGCCACACCCAGCGCCAGAGAAGCGTTATCAGGGAATACCATGTATTCAAATTTACGTAAATACTCATCTGTAATTTTTGAGTTATCAGCAATGATGACTTTTGTGTTTCGTTCTTTTGCTTTTTGTTTAAAGAACTCGGTATATTCACTATCTGTAATGACAAGATGGCCATTATAAGGAATTGTAGCAGTAAACGCTTCTGCAATTTCATCAAGCGTCGGCCCCATGACATCCATATGGTCTTCCAAAACATTCACAATGACGCCGATATTGGCCTGCAGAAGTTCTTCCTGAAAGATGATTTGATAATCTGGGTTAACAGCCATGCATTCACTGACAATCGCGTTAGCCCCTCTTTCTACTGTTTCTCTCATGACTTCTTTTTGCTCTCCGATATTCGGCCCCTGAGGTTTCCGTTTAATCGGCTTTTCCTCCGGTGTGTCCCAGTAAATCATTCTTGCATCTGTTCCTGTTGTTTTTCCAACAGTCTTGTAACCGGCTTCTATTAATATTCCGGTTGTCAGCCTTGTCACAGTCGATTTTCCGCGGATGCCGTTAATATTCACCCGAACAGGGAGGGCATCAATGTTTTTCTGATGTCGTCGTTTTTCTAATATTCCGATGACCAGTATGACAGCACAGGCTATAATGAGTAACCACATTGCTTTTCGACATCTCCTTCTATATTGTTGTAAATTCATTCATCAGTATATAGAATCACTATGAATTCTCAATCGGCATTATGTAACATAATCTTCCCTAATCGACTAAGCCAAACTTCTCTTTTGAAAGAGATTTTATACCTACAAACTGTTTTCTATTTTTGGAAAACAGCAGGACTTATACCTTATCACTTTTTAAAAAAATCAAAGAGAATGCGCTTTCATTTTTCTCCTGATATCCTTCTGGACGTATAGTCACACCCTGCTGTTTGTATTTAATATGCATTTCAAATCAATCTTTTTTTCAGCCTTTGTTATCAAGCATTTCCTGCTATCATGCGTGTTTCCGGTTCTTATGAACACAAAATAATTTTATCCTGTTTCTTAAGGACAAGGTCATAATGTCATCCTTTCTGCATGGAATAAGCAATATGAGGCCCATTCCAAAATGACTAAGGAGGTTCGAGATGAAAACGCTAAACATACGAGTCCGAATTCTCTAACATAATTAAACATTTTCTGGGATGATAGTCTTTTCTGTTTCTCCCCATTTACAGGTCTAAACGCATGACTTTGAAACAATTTTAATAAAACTTAATATTTGTTCAAGAAATCTTCATCCATATTTGTGAAGACTTTGTCAAAAAAAGAGTGAAAACCTTAAATTTTTCAATTATATATACAATTTACAATTAGATTTCTTTTGATATTTTTATTGCTAACTTCGGATTGTTCATGATAATCTATCTATGTAAACGGTTACATAAACAAGGAGGAGCTGTTTTGGCTACAATTAAAGATGTCGCCGGAGCGGCGGGCGTTTCAGTTGCGACGGTTTCCCGCAACCTGAATGATAACGGCTATGTACACGAAGAAACGCGAACGCGTGTCATAGCGGCGATGGCGAAGCTGAACTATTACCCGAATGAAGTCGCCAGATCTCTATATAAAAGAGAATCCCGACTGATCGGACTTTTGCTCCCGGATATCACAAACCCTTTCTTCCCCCAGCTTGCCCGCGGTGCGGAGGATGAATTGAACCGGGAAGGCTATCGCCTTATTTTCGGCAACAGTGACGAGGAATTGAAAAAAGAACTTGAATACCTTCAAACCTTTAAGCAAAATCATGTCGCAGGCATTATTGCCGCAACGAATTACCCGGATCTCGAGGAATACAGCGGCATGAATTATCCAGTTGTTTTTCTGGACAGAACGCTTGAAGGGGCTCCTTCTGTGTCCAGTGACGGCTATACAGGAGTAAAGTTAGCCGCCCAGGCTATCATTCACGGAAAAAGCCAGCGCATTACGCTCTTGAGAGGACCCGCTCACCTGCCGACCGCTCAAGACCGATTTAACGGCGCTTTGGAAATCTTAAAGCAGGCTGAAGTTGATTTTCAGGTCATTGAGACAGCTTCATTTTCAATTAAAGATGCACAATCGATGGCGAAGGAGCTGTTTGCCTCTTATCCAGCGACAGATGGTGTGATCGCGAGTAATGATATTCAAGCCGCTGCCGTTTTACATGAAGCATTGCGGCGCGGAAAAAACGTGCCGGAGGACATTCAAATTATCGGCTATGATGACATTCCGCAAAGCGGACTTCTGTTCCCGCCACTTTCTACAATTAAACAGCCCGCATATGATATGGGGAAAGAAGCTGCCAAACTGCTTTTGGGTATCATTAAAAAACAGCCGCTGGCAGAAACGGCAATTCAAATGCCTGTCACCTATATAGGAAGAAAGACGACAAGAAAGGAAGATTAAGATGCGTAATATTTGTGTGATTGGTAGCTGTTCTATGGATTTAGTGGTCACCTCGGACAAACGCCCAAAAGCCGGTGAAACGGTTCTTGGCACGTCATTTCAGACTGTGCCGGGCGGCAAAGGAGCAAATCAGGCCGTTGCCGCAGCCAGACTTGGGGCGCAAGTGTTTATGGTCGGCAAAGTTGGAGACGATCATTATGGAACAGCTATTTTGAATAATCTCAAAGCTAACGGCGTTCGCACTGATTATATGGAACCGGTTACACATACGGAAAGCGGAACCGCTCATATTGTGCTTGCTGAAGGCGACAACAGCATTGTCGTTGTCAAAGGCGCGAACGATGACATCACCCCAGCGTATGCGTTAAACGCGCTCGAACAGATTGAAAAGGTCGATATGGTGCTGATTCAGCAGGAAATCCCAGAAGAAACGGTTGATGAGGTGTGCAAATACTGCCATTCTCACGATATCCCGATCATACTAAACCCAGCACCGGCCCGCCCGCTCAAGCAGGAAACAATTGATCACGCTACCTATCTGACGCCGAATGAACACGAGGCTTCGATTTTATTCCCTGAGCTTACCATTTCCGAAGCTCTGGCGCTTTATCCGGCAAAGCTCTTTATTACGGAAGGAAAACAAGGCGTCCGCTATTCGGCTGGCAGCAAAGAGGTGCTCATCCCGTCCTTCCCTGTAGAACCCGTTGATACAACCGGAGCCGGTGATACGTTTAACGCAGCATTTGCCGTGGCCCTGGCTGAGGGAAAAGACATTGAAGCCGCATTGCGGTTTGCCAATCGTGCCGCTTCCCTTTCTGTCTGCTCCTTCGGTGCCCAAGGCGGAATGCCGACAAGAAATGAAGTAGAGGAGCTGCTGTCATGAAAAAACACGGTATACTGAACAGCCATCTTGCCAAGATTTTAGCCGACCTTGGCCACACTGATAAAATTGTCATCGCGGATGCCGGACTGCCGGTTCCTGACGGCGTTTTGAAAATTGATCTTTCACTGAAGCCGGGCCTTCCGGCTTTCCAAGATACAGCGGCAGTACTGGCTGAGGAAATGGCGGTCGAAAAAGTCATTGCTGCAGCTGAAATAAAAGCATCCAATCAGGAGAATGCGAAATTTCTAGAAAATCTTTTCTCTGAACAAGAGATTGAATACCTTTCTCACGAGGAGTTTAAGCTGCTGACAAAAGATGCAAAGGCAGTCATAAGAACAGGAGAATTCACACCATATGCCAACTGCATCCTGCAGGCAGGTGTACTTTTCTAGAAAGGAAGATGAAACATGCAGATTGAAATGAAAGACATTCATAAAACATTCGGAAAAAATCAGGTGCTGTCAGGCGTTTCCTTTCAGCTCATGCCTGGCGAGGTTCACGCATTAATGGGAGAAAACGGCGCCGGCAAGTCCACGCTTATGAACATTTTGACAGGCCTGCACAAAGCAGATAAAGGTCAAATCAGCATAAACGGAAACGAAACGTATTTTTCCAATCCGAAAGAAGCGGAACAGCATGGAATAGCCTTTATCCATCAGGAATTGAATATCTGGCCGGAAATGACCGTTCTTGAGAATCTATTTATCGGTAAAGAGATATCCTCCAAGCTGGGCGTTTTACAAACAAGAAAAATGAAAGCGCTAGCAAAAGAGCAATTTGACAAACTTTCCGTCTCTCTTTCTCTTGATCAAGAAGCCGGCGAATGTTCCGTCGGACAGCAGCAAATGATCGAAATTGCAAAAGCGCTTATGACAAATGCCGAGGTAATCATTATGGATGAACCGACCGCAGCGTTGACTGAACGTGAAATCAGCAAGCTCTTTGAGGTCATTACAGCGTTAAAAAAGAACGGCGTCTCCATTGTCTATATTTCGCATCGCATGGAAGAAATTTTTGCGATTTGCGACAGAATTACCATCATGCGTGACGGAAAAACGGTAGATACAACAAACATCTCAGAAACTGATTTTGATGAAGTCGTCAAAAAAATGGTCGGACGGGAGCTGACTGAACGATATCCAAAACGCACTCCTTCTCTCGGTGACAAAGTATTCGAGGTGAAAAATGCTTCCGTAAAAGGGAGTTTTGAGGACGTCAGCTTTTATGTGCGTTCCGGTGAGATCGTCGGTGTTTCAGGATTAATGGGAGCCGGCCGGACAGAAATGATGAGAGCGCTGTTCGGCGTTGACAGGCTGGACACGGGTGAGATATGGATCGCTGGGAAAAAAACGGCTATTAAGAACCCGCAGGAAGCCGTGAAAAAAGGTCTCGGCTTTATTACAGAGAATCGCAAGGATGAAGGGCTCCTGCTCGACACCTCGATCCGCGAAAATATTGCCCTGCCCAATCTGTCCAGCTTCTCACCAAAGGGTCTCATTGATCATAAGCGGGAGGCTGAATTTGTCGATCTGTTAATCAAGCGCCTCACTATCAAAACAGCATCACCGGAAACGCACGCACGCCATTTATCAGGAGGAAACCAGCAAAAAGTGGTGATAGCCAAGTGGATCGGCATCGGACCGAAAGTGCTTATCTTGGATGAGCCAACCAGAGGTGTGGATGTTGGCGCCAAACGAGAGATTTATACGCTGATGAATGAGCTGACCGAACGCGGTGTCGCTATCATCATGGTGTCATCAGAGCTTCCTGAAATTCTGGGAATGAGCGATCGGATTATCGTTGTCCATGAAGGCAGAATCAGCGGCGAAATCCATGCGCGAGAAGCAACACAAGAACGAATTATGACACTTGCCACGGGAGGGCGGTAATATGAAAACGGAACAACTGCAAACAGAACAAAAACGGATTCACTTCGACGGAGTCATGCAAAAACTCGGCCCGTTTCTTGGTTTATTTATTCTCGTTATCATTGTATCTATTTTAAATCCCAGCTTTCTTGAACCGCTGAATATTTTAAACCTGCTTCGCCAGGTCGCCATTAACGGATTAATCGCGTTCGGGATGACCTTTGTTATTTTGACAGGCGGCATTGATCTTTCTGTTGGCGCTATTCTTGCCCTGTCCAGTGCTTTAGTTGCGGGGATGATTGTGTCCGGTGTCGATCCGGTTCTCGCGATCATCCTTGGCTGTATCATTGGTGCCGTACTAGGCATGATCAACGGATTATTGATTACTAAAGGAAAAATGGCGCCCTTTATCGCCACGCTTGCGACCATGACTGTGTTTCGCGGACTGACGCTAGTGTATACAGATGGAAATCCGATTACCGGACTTGGCACAAACTACGGTTTTCAGATGTTCGGACGCGGTTACTTTTTAGGCATTCCTGTACCGGCAATTACGATGGTTCTTGCCTTTGTCATCCTTTGGGTGCTTCTTCATAAAACACCATTCGGACGCCGAACGTACGCTATCGGCGGCAACGAAAAAGCCGCGCTCATTTCAGGCATCAAAGTGACGCGCGTGAAAGTGATGATCTATTCTTTAGCCGGGCTTTTATCCGCTCTTGCAGGTGCCATATTGACTTCCCGCCTGCATTCGGCCCAGCCGACTGCGGGAGAATCGTACGAACTTGATGCTATCGCGGCAGTCGTCTTAGGAGGGACAAGTCTTTCCGGCGGCCGAGGACGCATTGTCGGCACGTTAATCGGGGTGCTGATCATCGGCACACTTAATAACGGACTTAATCTGCTTGGCGTCTCATCATTTTATCAGCTGGTTGTCAAAGGGATTGTTATCTTAATTGCGGTATTGTTAGACCGCAAGAAGTCAGCTTAGGAGGGTTTTACATGAAAAAGGCTGTATCCGTCATTTTAACGTTATCATTATTTTTGTTAACCGCCTGTTCGCTTGAGCCTCCCCAATGGGCAAAGCCATCAAACTCGGGGAACAAAAAGGAATTCACCATTGGCTTGTCCGTCTCAACGCTTAATAATCCTTTTTTTGTCTCATTAAAAAAGGGTATCGAAAAAGAAGCTAAAAAACGGGGAATGAAAGTCATCATTGTTGATGCACAAAATGATTCATCGAAACAGACGAGTGACGTGGAAGATTTAATTCAGCAAGGTGTTGATGCATTATTAATCAACCCGACTGATTCTTCGGCGATCTCAACGGCAGTAGAATCTGCAAACGCAGTCGGTGTGCCCGTCGTAACAATCGATCGATCTGCGGAACAAGGAAAAGTTGAAACCCTCGTTGCTTCCGATAATGTAAAAGGCGGTGAAATGGCCGCGGCGTTTATTGCCGACAAACTTGGAAAAGGAGCAAAGGTGGCAGAGCTTGAAGGCGTCCCCGGCGCATCTGCCACACGGGAACGCGGCTCAGGATTCCATAACATCGCAGACCAAAAGCTCCAAGTTGTCACAAAACAATCAGCTGACTTTGACCGCACGAAAGGCCTGACTGTCATGGAAAACCTGCTGCAGGGACATCCTGATATCCAAGCTGTTTTTGCTCACAACGATGAAATGGCGCTCGGTGCTCTCGAGGCAATTAACAGCTCGGGGAAAGACATATTGGTGATCGGTTTTGACGGCAATAAAGATGCGCTCGCTTCCATTAAAGACAGAAAGCTGTCAGCCACCGTCGCTCAGCAGCCTGAATTAATCGGTAAATTGGCTACAGAAGCAGCAGATGATATTTTGCACGGGAAAAAAGTGCAAAAAACAATATCCGCGCCTCTCAAACTAGAAACACAAAAATAATTGTCTGATGTTTAGGAACCTGCGATAACGTGAATAGAGATATAGAATGAATTATTTCTCTTACGTGAGGAGAGGAACGGCATGAACAAACCAACAAAACTATTTTCAACATTAGCACTTGCGGCTGGAATGACTGCGGCGGCTGCTGGCGGCGCTGGCACGATCCATGCTCAACAGCCAGAAACAACGGTAAGCATTGATGATTTATACAGTTATCCGATTGATTCTTATTTGGTATCAGCAGAGGCTCTAAATGTCAGAACGAAGCCTTCCGCATCAAGCCAGAAAGCCGATACGCTGCACTTAGGAGATAGCCTAAAGCTGATTTCCTTCTCAAATGCTGACTGGGCAAAGGTTAAGTATAAAAATGGAAAAACAGGATTTGTATCCACTCATTACATTGTTAAAGCAGCGACAACGGTAAAAACCAAAACAAAAACAAAAGTGTATACATCCGCTGACGGAAAGAGCATTAAGACTCTTCCAGCAGACACAAGCGTTTCTTTTTTAGGCTGGAGTAAAACGAATAAAGGCGGTTTTGATTTTGATTGGGTATTCGTTGATTACGGCGGTACGACAGGTTATATGAAAACAAAGGATTTACACATGACAAAATAACTGAGAGGGATTCCGCATAAATGCGGAATCCCTTTTATTATGAATTGATTTGTCACATTCCCAAGATATTTCTCAGGAAATATTGTCGTATGCTGTGTCGAAACCTTACATGATCATCGACATTTTTGTTCACGCTAAAAAGCGGAGGTGTAAATATGGATCAATTTGAAGCAGCATATGAATCGTATAAAGCCCGGCAAACAACTGCCGATCAAGAAAATGTTCCATCTGGAAAAGAAGAAATTATTGCGGTTAGAAGAAATGAGGAAGACAATATTATCGCAGTGAAAACCAATACAGGAAGAGAGCTCGACTACCCTACTGCGCTGTCAGAAGCAAAATCAGGAAAACTCGCTCATGTTGATGTCTTCCATAAATACGGGCGTGACATTTTGCGAAGTGAACCGGACGGCATCAAGGAAAATAACCTGTCTGAGCTGCCGGATTTTTAAACAAATACAGCCCTGCCGTATGTTGGACAGGGCTGTATTTTAAACAAAAGGCTGCTGGATGTATTCGGCTAACCGTTTTGCACTGTGAGAAATATCCTCTGCAGCTGCATAATTCACGCCATAGAACACATATGGAGGCAGATACTTCATGCCGATCAGATTACTCGTGGCCTGAAATGGTTTCAATAGCTCACTGATCGAGTAATGATTTGCTCCGCCCGCTTGATATTTTTCCGCTTCGCTCCCTGTTGATACAGCCAGCATCAGCTCCTTGCCATGCAAGGCATTTCCTTCTGAACCAAAAGCCCAGCCATAAGTCAGCACAAGATCCTGCCATTTTTTCAAGAGCGGCGGAGAGCTGTACCAATATAGCGGGAATTGAAAGACAATCCGATCGTATTCCTCGCACAGCTGCTGTTCCTTCGCAACATCTATCGCTTCATCCGGGTATTCCTTATAAAGATCCCGTACTGTGATATTGTCATGTTTACTCAATTCCTCAGCCCACGCCTTATTAACAACTGAGGTCTCCATATGAGGATGCACTGCCAAAACCAATATTTTCATCAGACCACACCTTTACTGTTTTGATGTTATTTTATCTAAAATCAGGAAAAGAGCCAAATAAAAAGAAAGCCCTGCTAAAAGGGGCTTTCTTTTTTTCTTTTATTCAGGGCTTCCTTCAGTTGTTTCGATATCTTTCGCAAAATCAGGGTTATCCAGATTCGCATTAAAGAAATCCGCTGTGTTCGGAAGTCTGAGATTCATGTTCATTTTTTGAGAAATCGTAACCGTGCAATCCTCAAGCACATAGTCAAAAACGTGTCCGCCTGAATTGCGTCCTTCGTCAATGAAGTGCAGGTGATAGCCAGAAACGGCGATTCCGTTTGCATAAGCTGGTGTCAAGAAACCTACAATCGTTCCTCTCACGTTGTCGAAGTTGAAAATCGGCTGTGTTTTGACCGCTTCAACCATTGGCACGTAAGGTTTTTCTTGAAGTTCTACTGTTCTTGTCTGCACCTTTTTAAACAATCCGTCAATGCGAATTGCATAAAATAAGTTTCTGCTTGGCAGCATGCTGTTGATCTCTTTTTCAAAGTCTTCGCGTGTCATTTTCGCATCAATTTTGTGCGTCATGTCCGGTGTAAAGAACGTAAATGAACAGAACGGTGAACGGTCTCCATTTTGGACCGGTGTCGCGGTTCCGTCTGAGCGAAGACGGTAAAATTCGCCGTCAAACCCAATCAGCTCTCCGTCAAGCTTGTTAAAGGTTCCGATACCGAAGTCTCCATATTTCGGAATCTCTGACAGTTCAAAATCTCCGTCATATACTCCGTCTAATAGAGAAGTCATTGTTGATACTTGATAAATCTGGCTCACAGGCTGATCTTTTTGACCACGGCTGAGCACTTGAATGTTGCTTTCTCGTTTCATATTTCCCTTCACTCCTTTTATTTAGTGCTGTTCATAAAACAGTGTCGTGATGCGCAGAGTGCTAGAGAGCTTTCGTTTTCATGAGTTCCCCGAATTCTTTCGGAAGCTTGTCACTTGCTAAATTAATGTTATCACTGTAGTCAACCGGGACATCGATGATGACAGGACCTTCAGCGTTCATGCCTTGACGCAGAACATCTGCCAGCTGGTCTGGTGATTCTACGCGCAAGCCAGTTGCTCCGAAGCTTTCCGCATATTTCACGATATCGATATTTCCGAAATCGACCGCAGATGTACGGTTATATTTTTTCAATTGCTGGAATGCAACCATGTCATATGTGCTGTCGTTCCATACAATGTGTACAATTGGTGCTTTTAGTCGAACTGCTGTCTCTAATTCCATTGCTGAGAATAAGAAACCGCCGTCACCAGAGACAGAAACCACTTTTTCTCCCGGTTTCACCAATGAAGCGCCGATTGCCCAAGGAAGCGCAACGCCGAGTGTTTGCATACCGTTACTGATCATTAATGTTAACGGCTCGTAGCTGCGGAAATAACGTGACATCCAAATGGCGTGCGAACCGATATCGCAAGTTACTGTAACATGATCATCGACTGCATTACGCAACTCTTTAACGATTTCAAGAGGGTGCGCTCTGTCTGATTTCCAATCTGCAGGCACCTGCTCACCTTCATGCATATATTGTTTTAAATCAGAAAGGATTTTCTGCTCACGCTCTGCAAATTCCACTTTCACAGCATCGTGTTCGATATGATTGATCGTGGACGGAATGTCACCGATCAATTCAAGATCAGGCTGGTAAGCATGATCAATGTCAGCGATAATCTCGTCTAAATGGATAATTGTCCGGTCTCCATTGATATTCCAGAATTTCGGATCATATTCAATCGGGTCATAGCCGATCGTCAGAACAACATCTGCCTGCTCTAGCAGTAAATCGCCAGGCTGGTTGCGGAACAAACCGATACGGCCAAAATATTGATCCTCTAAATCTCTAGAAAGGGTACCGGCAGCTTGATATGTTTCAACAAATGGAAGCTGAACCTTTTTCAAAAGCTTGCGAACCGCTTTAATTGCTTCCGGTCTTCCGCCTTTCATGCCGACCAAAACGACAGGAAGTTTTGCTGTTTGGATTTTTGCTATGGCCGCACTGATTGCATCATCTGCTGCAGGACCGAGTTTTGGCGCTGCAACAGCACGCACGTTTTTCGTATTTGTGACTTCATTCACAACATCTTGCGGAAAGCTCACAAAAGCGGCCCCAGCCTGCCCTGCTGACGCTATCCTAAATGCATTTGTAACAGCTTCCGGTATATTTTTTACATCTTGAACTTCTACACTGTATTTTGTAATCGGCTGGAATAGCGCCGCATTATCCAAAGATTGATGTGTCCGTTTTAAACGATCTGCACGGATCACGTTTCCAGCAAGCGCAACGACAGGGTCTCCTTCAGTGTTCGCTGTCAGCAGGCCTGTTGCCAAGTTAGAGGCACCCGGTCCTGATGTGACTAACACGACTCCCGGTTTTCCAGTTAAACGGCCGACTGCTTGGGCCATGAATGCTGCGTTTTGTTCGTGCCGGGCAACGATAATTTCAGGTCCTTTATCTTGTAAAGCGTCAAATACCGCATCAATTTTTGCACCTGGAATGCCAAATACATGTGTGACACCTTGCTCCACTAAGCAATCAACAACAAGCTCCGCCCCTCTGTTTTTCACAAGGGATTTTTGTTCTTTTGTTGCTTTTGTCAACACCCTCACTCCTTATTATGCATTTTAAACGTAAAATTTTAAATATCTTGTGATAAGTTTCACTATACACTCTTTGGAAATTGACCTCCAATATCGATTCGCCTTATGATTAATATGTAATACGAATTATTAACCTATGGAAAGGAATGCATATTGAATGGAGCTTCGCCATCTTCAATACTTTATCGCAGTAGCCGAAGAGCTTCATTTCGGAAAGGCTGCCCGGCGGCTGAACATGACGCAGCCTCCTCTCAGCCAGCAGATCAAACAGCTGGAGGAAGAAGTCGGAGTTACGCTTCTGAAAAGGACAAAACGATTTGTCGAGCTTACCGCAGCAGGAGAAATCTTTTTAAATCATTGCCGCATGGCATTGATGCAAATCGGACAAGGAATTGAACTGGCACAGCGGACGGCCCGCGGCGAGCAAGGCCTTCTCGTAATCGGTTTTGTCGGATCAGCTACATATGAATTTCTGCCGCCGATTGTCCGGGAATATCGTAAAAAATTCCCATCTGTGAAAATAGAACTGCGTGAAATATCCTCGTCTAGGCAGCAGGAGGAGCTACTAAAGGGCAACATTGATATTGGTATACTTCATCCTCCCTTACAGCATACAGCTTTACATATCGAAACCGCCCAAAGCAGCCCTTGTGTTTTAGCTTTGCCTAAGCAACACCCATTGACTTCTAAGGAATCAATTACGATTGAGGATTTAAGAGATGAACCAATTATTACTGTTGCTAAAGAAGCATGGCCTACTCTATACATGGATTTTATTCAGTTCTGTGAACAAGCGGGCTTCAGACCCAACATTGTCCAGGAAGCCACAGAATATCAAATGGTGATTGGTTTAGTCAGTGCCGGAATTGGTATGACATTTGTTCCTTCCTCGGCCAAAAAATTATTTAATTTGGATGTTACTTATCGAAAAATGGACCAAATACAGCTTAATGCAGAATGGGTTATCGCTTACCGCAAAGACAATCATAATCCGCTTATAAAGCATTTTATTCATATTTCAAATTGTCAGCAGACAAGAACTAAAGAGAGTGATGCAGGTACATGAACAATACTTGCAATCTCTTTTTTCTTTTGGGATTCTTATGGAATTTTTATTAATTTAATATAATCGCTTAGTACAACTTTATATCAGTATACGTATACATACAGTACAAATAGTTGGCAAGGACATCAGTAAGCGCAGGACATTAGTTTGATTTTAAAAATGAAAGATAGAGAGGTGAAGTAAATTATTGAGTTCACCGGCATATTCACATTGCTCGCTTTTTTCGTAACAATGATTTTTATTTTCTGGAGACCAAAAGGACTAAATGAAGCTATCCCCGCCACATTTGGCGCTTTAATGGTTTTATTGTGCGGAAGTGTGTCATTGGCAGACTTAGGGGAAATCGGAACAAAAGTCACGGGTGCATCGGTTACAATCCTTGCCACTATGATTATGGCCATTGCACTAGAAAGCTTTGGTTTCTTTTATTGGGTGGCTGCAAAACTGCTCCAACAATCCAAGGGTTCAGGCATCAAGCTTTTTTGGCTAACCAATTTGCTCTGCTTTCTCATGACCATTTTCCTTAATAATGATGGGAGCATTTTGATCACAACTCCAATCCTTTTGCTTGTACTAAAATATTTAGGTTTAAAAAAACATCAAAAAGCCCCATATTTATTAAGCGGTGTTTTAATAGCCACAGCCTCTAGCGCACCGATTGGCGTAAGTAATATTGTTAATTTAATTTCTCTCAAAATCATTGGAATGGATCTATATCTTCACACCGCCATGATGTTTGTCCCTAGTATGATGGGACTCATTTTTATGACTTGTCTACTGTTTATGTTCTTTTATAAACGTCTTCCCAAAAGCCTGCCAGATATACCGGGCCATTTTCAGTCTCTGCGGCATAGAAGGTACCATCCTCTTCATTCGCCATCAGCTCCTTTACCAGAACGAAATCAAACAAAAATCATGTTGTTTGTGCTTGCATTTGTTTTTCTCGTCAGAATGAGTCTATTTGCAGCATCATATACCGGTATTTCTGTTCCTCTAGTCGCTGTCATCGGATCTTTTATCCTGTTGAGCTGGAGATGGATTTATTTCAAAACCTCCCCAAGAGACTTGTTATATAAATCGCCTTGGCACATTTTTATATTCGCTTTTACTATGTATGTCTTAATTTATGGTCTGCATAATATTGGATTCACAGAGTTACTTGTGAGTTATTTTGAACCTGTGGTTTCTGGAAGCCTCGCCCATGCAACTTTCGCATCAGGTATCTCTACTTCAGTTTTTTCTAATCTCTTTAACAACCATCCAGCGTTAATGATCAGTACTTTTACCTTAACTGAAATGACCCTGAATCCTTCAACAACAAAAATCATCTACTTGGCAAATATTATCGGCAGTGATATCGGTTCATTATTATTACCTATGGGAACCTTAGCAACGCTTATTTGGATGCATATATTAAAACAGCATGATGAAAGTATTTCATGGGGCGAATATATAAAAACGACCATTATCATCATTCCGCTGACTGTTCTTTTTACGTTAACATGTTTATATTTTTGGATCAGTTGGTTATTTCTTTAGCACAGTATGAAACGAAAAACTGCCTTCTGCTTTTCAAGAGGGCAGTTTTGTATACACTAGGGAAGATGCATTGTCTTTAGATGATTTAACTTCCAAATGACTGGCTCTCCACTTGCGTTAATAAGCTCAATGATATTATTAGAGACACCCTTTAATAGTCCGACTTTTTCTGGCACCTCTCCCATATCAAATATGACCAATTCACCAATATTTTTTTTGATCTGCTCCTCAAAATTACGCACAAGAGGAACTTTGGAAGGCACGACCGGCAATTGTGAGTTGTCAAGAGTATACGGTGTTTGTTCAGTTGAATAAGGGGTAAACCATTTTAAATGATGCATAGATATAAAAAGTATTTTAAATACGGGTGAGAAAAATACAATATAATCGTTTAAAACATTTGTAACATATCCATGGATCGATCGACCCCCAGTTACATAAACTTCAATAAACTGGCCTTTGACCTTGTTTAATGTATTTCTATATGAAAAAGCTTGAGTTTCTGCCTCTATCATTGGATCTTCCGGATTGATCAAAAATGGCTTCTCAGTACTGGTCACTATTTTCGCCTTGTTTATTTGATGAAGATGCAACAAGGGAATATAAAGATAATTGCAGCCATCAAAAATAACAAAAATATCCTGTCCGATATCTATGAGGGTGCCGACAAACCTTGTATCTCCTGAAATGACAACCTCAACATCTGTGTTAAGGAATTGATTCAAACCTTTCACGATTCTCCTCCTTTAACTGAAAAAGGGCATCACTTTATCTGATGCTCCTCCATTATCTATTAAAATTTACGTTTCCAGTGATAGTCTATCGTTCTGACAATCGTTTCATAGCTATAATCTTCCTTTTGTTTTCCTGAACTTTTTATTGAACTTGAATAGCCTGGTGATCTTGATGATTGATAATCTGAAGATCTTGGTGATCGTTTAGATGATTTTGATGATTGATAATCTGAAGATTTTAATGATCGTTTAGATGATTTTGAAGAACTTTTTGAACGTGACGAACGGCCAGATTTGGATGATTGATAATCCGAAGATTTTAGTGATCGTTTAGATGATTTTGAAGAACTTTTTGAACGTGACGAACGACCAGATTTGGATGATTGATCATCTGAAGATTTTAGTGATCGTTTAGATGATTTTGATGAGCTATATGATTTTGAAGAAATGAACGAATTGCTGTCCTTATCATTATTGTCTTCCTGGTTTTGTTCATTTTTTTGATCCTCTTTTTTGTACGACCCTTTTGGACCTAAGCTGATGCTTTTTATGTGAAAAGGATAGATGCGAAGCACCTCTTGATTTTTCACTATAGTATAATGGCCGTCGGCATTATCTACAAGGATACCCTCAATGGCTTCCGGACCTCCACGATTAATTGAAACCCATTTATGAGTCAGACTCTTAAAAACCTCGCTTAAATCATCAGCTTCCAAAACTCCAACTGGCGTCTGCTCTTCTATTTTCAAATCAGGCTCGTGTTTACTTATACTTTTGATGTGATGGATATTAAAATACACTACCCCATCCTCATTTGTGTTTAACGCAGCGTAATCATCTCCCAGCCAGACCAATCTTCCTTTTTTAGATTCCGGACCCCCTTGGTTAAATTGAACTGATTGGTTTATTAAATGTCCGATTAAGCTATGAAAATCATCAGCATCGAGCATTTCCTCAGTCTCAATTGTTGTGGTGCTATTATTGGTATCCTCAGTAATACTTTTCACATGCTCCAACTGATAATAAATTATTTTTTTTTCAGCTTGTAAAGCTATATAATCTGATTTTACAGCTGTTAATTTTCCTTTTTTAGATTCCGGACCTCCACGATATACAGTAACAATTTTATCTTTCATTGAGTGCAAAAAGTTATAATACGATATTTCATTATTTGAATGATATTTCATTCTCCTCTTGCTCATTCAAATTCCTCCTAGTCACTTATACATAGATGATAAACATACTGCATATATACGTGTCACATTTATTTGTTGAACTAATTCAATAGCCTAATTGTCGCTTTTTCCGCGAATACCCATTTTCACGCATTCATAAAATACTTAAATGATCTTTGAGGTATTGTGAACGGTTTTTAATATACTCGCAGATCACATCCGGCTCACGGTCAAAACGCTCAATATCATTCTTTTTATACGGGTCCATGAGGACAAACGGCCTAATCCGTTCATACATCGCCATGATTTTCGGTTCCATATATTCTATTGTAAAAAGAGATTGGAGCGTTTTTTCTAACAGGCGCTTGTAGGACTTGCGAAACTCGGATTCATCCAATATCCGGGCGGTTAGTGTATTAAATCCTTGAATTCTTACATAATCGGCAGCCATCCGCTCTCCATGGATATCCCTGCCCCAAGTCGCATCATAATCCCAAGGAATCACCTCAAATAATCCGGTTTCCCCGCTTCTGTATAATGCGTAGTTGTGGACAAACCCGTCATAGTTCGAGGTGAATACAATACCAGCAAGCCAGCGCAAATACTTATCGACATCCACGTGTTTTGTCACTTCTGACTTAAACTGAGCTTTAGGGACCGTATTAATTTTAAAAATCATATCTTGTAAATAAAAATCATCTTCCTCAGTCCCTGTTTTCTTTTCATATCCAAGCTCCAGCGATGTTTTCGTTTCCCTTTCTAAATCGCTCATCAGAGAAAAGTTGGCATCATCATCCACCGCATAAAAAATCGCGCCATCAGCCAGCTTCCTTTTCGCCAAATAATATTCATCTACGGATTCAAGTTCAAGATAAACCCCTTCATTCTTCCCATTCATCTTTACAAACGCAAACTCTGCCTTTGGAGACAGTGTCCCTAGCTCCGAGAAAAAATCCAGAGACAATTTGTTTCTCATCAAGGAAGGGTCTTTATACTCCGCATTTAAGTGAATCTCTCGCGCGCCGCGGAATGTTTTCGGCTGATAAAAGGAAATATGGTATGACTTCTTTTTGAAGTCTCTGATATGTGATCCCCGATAAGCGATATCAATATCCAGCCTTTTTTGATTTACCTTCATCACAGCTGGCACCGGATCATCGTCCCATATATCCTTTTTTAATTCACGCAAGTCTTTTGGATGAACAAACAGCTGATAAAGCGGTAAATTGGATTGATTCTTCATCCATAATCCTCCTTACAAATTTTAGGCTTTTATTTTTATAAGATCTCAGCGGAACACTTATACACTTTTTAAAACCGCGCGTACTATGAGGGTAGTAAGGATCTTCATCCTTAACATATTTTTAAAAGGAGGATTTCAAATTGGGCCACTATTCCCATTCTGACATCGAAGAAGCGGTGAAATCCGCAAAAAAAGAAGGTTTAAAGGATTATTTATACCAAGAGCCTCATGGAAAAAAACGCAGTCATAAAAAGTCGCACCGCACTCACAAAAAATCTCGCAGCCATAAAAAATCATACTGCTCTCACAAAAAATCTCGCAGTCACAAAAAATCATTCTGTTCTCACAAAAAATCTCGCAGCCACAAAAAATCATACTGCTCTCACAAGAAATCTCGCAGCCACAAAAAATCGTACCGTTCTCACAAAAAATCTCGCAGCTATAAAAAATCTTACCGTTCTTACAAAAAATCTCGTAGCTATAAAAAATCTTGCCGTTCTTACAAAAAATCTCGCAGCTACAAAAAGTCTTACTGTTCTCACAAGAAAAAATCTCGCAGCTATAAGAAGTCATGCCGCACACACAAAAAATCTTATCGTTCCCATAAGAAATACTACAAAAAACCGCACCACCACTGCGACGACTACAAAAGACACGATGATTATGACAGCAAAAAAGAATACTGGAAAGACGGCAATTGCTGGGTAGTCAAAAAGAAATACAAATAATCTAAGTTTTCATTGTTTCAATAGGCTGCCGGCGGAGGTACGGAAGCCTATTTTTTTATTTGCCCTGTATTAGATATATGTCATGACATAACATATGCAACCCGCATCATTTGGTTTCCTTTAAACCATTTCGTTATAATCAAGGTATCCTAACGATAAAGGCGGTTGTTGCTATGTACATATTTCAAGCTGATCAGCTTAGTGCCAAAGACACATACAAGCTATTGTCAGGTACCGTTATTCCCCGCCCCATTGCATTTGTGACAACACTTTCTTCAGGAGGAGCGGTAAATGCCGCGCCTTTCAGTTTTTATAACGTCGTCAGCTCAGATCCTCCGCTTCTCAGTATTTCTGTTAACAGGACGGAAGGACGCCAAAAAGATACAGCACGAAACGCAGTGGAGAACGGAGAATTTGTCGTTCATGTCAGTGATGAAGCCATCATTGAAGATATCAATGAAACAGCTGCAAGCTTAAGGCCGGATGAAAGCGAGCTTACACGCACCTCGCTTCATCCTGTTGAAAGCAAAGCTGTTTCAGTTCCCGGCATTAAGGAAGCCCGCGTTCGCTTTGAGTGCAAATTAGAGCGGCATATTACCTTTGACAATGATCAAGGCATCACTACAGCAGATCTGCTCATCGGAAGAGTTGTCTGCTTCCACCTAGATGAAAAGGTGTATGATGCAGAAAAGGGATATATTTTAACGGATGAATTAAAGCCTGCCTCACGATTGGCGGGAAATCACTATGCCAAGCTGGGGGAAGAATTCACACTGATTCGTCCCAGCTGAAGAGAAGGACTATTTAAATAGAAGAAACTAGTCAAAAAGACCTTATGATTACAAAATATCGCCTGTAAATAACTGAAAAAATATCAAAAAAAAGAACACCCAGAGCAAGCTCGGGGTGTTCTTTTATGAAACGTTTTTCCTTTTTCTTCGTATAAAGGTAGATTAGGAGGAATTGGAATGACAAACTTTTGGATTTTAATGCTGATCGCTATTACCATCAGTCTCGCCTCTCAATTTTTTATAAAGAAAAAATACGGTATTGATAAATCCGGCTGGCGATATAAGCATGTCAGCAATACACACAAATGGATCGAAATCACTTTACTTATTTTGTTTGTGTTTTCACTCTCCTTTTTTCCAGTTGAATATTTGCTTCTTTTATTTTTTATTGTGATTGACTCAATACGTATTTTTATGGAGTGGCATTATAGACCTGAAGATAAACAGTATATGTACCACATTGTAGAGGTCTCCCTTATGTTTATGCTTTTGATTTATGTTTGTACCCTATAGTTATTTAAATCCCCACAGCCGCTCCGTCTCCCCGAGGATCGGCTCCGCCTTGGAGAAAGCCTTCTTCATCAACTTTGATTGCAGCCGCTTGTCCCATCAGCGGATCATAGTCACCGACAACCTCCACGAGATGCCCGCTGTCTTTCAGTTTTTGGATTGTTTTGTCTGTGAATCTGCCCTCGACTCTGAGACCTTCGTATTCCTCTCCCCACGTTCTGCCCCATACCCAGCGCGGTTCGCTGATTGCCTGCTGTGGATGCATTCCGTAGTCCAGCATTCGGGTAATGATGGCCGTCTGGGTCTGCGGCTGGCCTTCGCCGCCTTGTGTGCCGTACAGAATTTTTGGCTTTCCGCCTTTACAGACCATAGCCGGCATCAACGTATGGAAGGTGCGCTTTCTCGGTTCAAGCGTGTTGACATGATTTTCATCCAGTGAGAAAAACGATCCGCGGTTTTGCAGTAATATGCCTGTATCACCGGCAGTGACTGCCGAGCCAAATTCAAAGTACAGGCTTTGAATGAATGACACTGCGTTGCCATCCGCATCGATTACGGCCGCATATGCCGTATCACTTCCCACCGGCCTGCTTTCTGCCGGTATTGCGAGATAGCCGATTTCTTCTGCCAATTGTTTTGCATAACGTTTGTCCAAAAGCCTTTCAAGCGGAATGTCTGCAAACGCCGGATCAGTCAGGACGGCATCCCGATCTAGAAAACTCTTTTTCAATGCCTCCACAAGCACGTGATAATACTCAAATGAACCGTGTTCGATTTGGGTGAAATCATAGTTTTCCAAAATGTTCAGTGTTAATAAACCGGTAAATCCCTGAGAATTCGGCGGCGCCTGATACACACTGTATCCTCGATAATCACTTGATACAGGCGCTGCCCACTCACCCCGATGCGCTTTAAAATCATCGATTGTCATGTAACTGCCGTTATTCTGTAAATGTGAGACAATCCGCTGAGCGAGATCTCCTTCATAAAATGCGCTTCTTCCTTTTTCAGCAATCAAGTTCAGACTGTCTGCAAGCTCTTTTTGCACAAACCGCTCTCCCGGGACAGGTGCTTTGCCCCTTCTCGTGAAGATGTCAGCCGTGTAAGGCGTGGAAGCCAGCAGTTCAATATTCTTTTCTGTGTGACGACACTGATCAGCTGATACAGGAAACCCATTTTGGGCATAATCGCGTGCGGGCTCCAATACATCTGCAAGAGACAGACGCCCGTACTCCTTCAGGACCGCATCCCAGCTATCAACCATTCCCGGCACGGTAATAGCACTGTCAATTCCCCGCAGCGGAATCGCGCTTTTTCCCTTATATACATCTCTCGTTACGTTTTTTCCTGAACGGCCGCTGCCATTGTAGACTTTTACTGCCTTTGTTTCCTGGTGAAAGGTCAGCCAAAAGGAATCCCCGCCAAGTCCGGTCATATGCGGGTACACAACCGCAAGACAAGCACTCACCGCAACAGCGGCGTCAAACGCGTTGCCTCCCTTATCCAGTATGCGGTTTCCGGCTTGAGAAGCGAGATAATGCGGACTGACGACCATTTGCTTTGTACCGATGACAGATTTGTTCATCACAAGTCCCCTTTTTTAAGAAATTTTCTTCAGTATAGGGAGCCTGATTTTTCACATCTACTGATCCGGCAGAAAAACTGACGAACTTTCTTCTTTTCGCAAATAATAAGATATTTTCGCATTCATTTCGAAAACAAATGAAAAATTATTATTTCTATACGTAACTTTTATGATAAAATGATTGCTAAAAGGCTACGAAAGCAGGTGGAGCAATTGAGTCATGAATATCAAATCCCCAACCTTGTACTTGATGAGACTGATAAACAAATTCTCACGATTTTGCATGAAGAAGGCAGAATTTCTTATACGGATCTTGGCAAAAGAGTCGATTTGTCACGGGTCGCCGTTCAGGCCCGTATCAACCAATTAATTGAAGCCGGTGTTATTGAAAAATTCACCGCTGTCATCAATCCCGCTAAAATCGGCATCCATGTTTCCGTGTTTTTCAATGTCGAGGTAGAACCGCAATTTTTAGAAGAGGTCGCTCTTAAGCTTGAGGAAGAGCCTGCGGTCACCAGCCTTTATCACATGACAGGCCCGAGCAAGCTGCATATGCATGGGATCTTTACCAACGATCAAGAAATGGAAGAATTCTTAACAAAACGGCTGTATCCATTGCGAGGCGTCGTCAGTGTTGATTGCCAGATGCTGATCAAACGATACAAAAGCCGTATGGGAATGAAGCTGTAAAGGAGAGAAACAAATGAAAAACCATCCTTATCGGGATATGACGGCCGCAATGGTTCGCACCGGCATATTAGGGTTCGGCGGCGGACCTTCCGTGATTCCGCTGATCCGCCATGAAGCGGTCAATAAATATAAATGGATTGACGATGATGAATTCGGAGAAATATTAGCAATCGCTAATGCGCTTCCCGGACCGATTGCCACCAAAATGGCTGCTTATCTGGGCTTTAAGCTAAAAGGCACATTAGGTGCAATTGTGGCGATCCTCGCCCACATTCTGCCTACATGTCTTGCGATGGTGGGCTTGTTTGCGGCTGTAAATGTGTTAAGCCATTCAGCAATTGTTGCAGGTATGATTGGTGCCGTCACGCCGGTAATTGCGGTCATGCTCGGAATCATGGCGTACGAGTTTGGCCAAAAAGCGCTTAAAGGTTTCGGCTGGGTTACCGGCATCCTGTTTTTTATCATCGCTTTTATCGGCCTGCAAACTTTACAGATTAATCCCGGCCTGGTCATTATCATTTTCTTAGCTTACGGGGCGTTTCATTTTAAACTGAAAGACAAAATCACAAATAAACATTCAAAAGATAAAGGAATGTCAGCCTCATGATATCGATCTATTTATTTATGGCGTTTTTTATCGCAAACCTACTGGGATATGGCGGCGGACCTGCGTCTATCCCGCTAATGTTTGAAGAAGTCGTAAACAGATACAGCTGGCTCTCAAACGATCAATTCTCAAATATGCTCGCACTTGCGAACGCATTGCCGGGCCCGATCGCCACGAAAATCGCTGCGTATGTCGGCTACAGCGCAGGCGGGTGGCCCGGCTTCCTAATTGCCCTGATCGCAACCGTCGTACCGTCGGCGCTCGCATTGATCGTCCTGCTGCGCATCATCCAGCGCTTCCGCCAATCACCTGTCATCAAAGGCATGACGCTGTCCGTCCAGCCTGTCATCGCGGTCATGATGCTCATTCTTACCTGGCAAATCGGCGCAGACGGCATCAAAGCGATCGGCTGGGTCCAATCGATCGTGATTACGGGAATTTCGCTCCTTGCCATGACAAAATTCAAAATGCATCCGGCATTTTTGATTATTGCGGCGTTTTTATATGGGGGCCTTGTGATCCCTTATTTATAGAAAAAAGCACCTGGACAGGTGCTTTTTTATTTTAGCCCAGAAATGCCGTTTGATATGACAGCTGTTTCTTCTCCTGCGTCACTCTTGATCATGTGCTTGACTTGCAGCGTGGTTCCTGCCATTCTCACAGATTGCTTCAACTGGGACGAATTGGTTTCAACTTGTATCCAAACAGGAGGCTGGACCTTCCAAAATAAATAGAGTGCAAGAATCAGCAAGCCAGCAATGACCGACAGCAAAAACTTCATATCGCATCGCTTCTTTTCAGTAAGCGGCTCGCAGCGGACAGCGCCTGATGATCACGAAGAATATCGCCTGGACGATTGCCTTCTCCCAGCACATAGCCTTTAAAGGACATTCCCATAAAATGAAAAATATGTTCGAATTGCTGAATCAGCGGCAGCCCTTTTATTTTTGGATTGTCTCCGCCCACTGCTATTACATATGCCTGTTTCACTGACATTTGCTGTTTAAAATCAGGAAATCTCGGATCTCTCAACGTCTGTGACCAGCGATCAATAAACAGCTTTAATGTCCCTGACATGCCAAACCAATAAATTGGGGTGGCGAATATAAGAATATGGCACTGCAATATCCGTTCAATGATAGAATCGTAGTCATCTTGAACAGGACGAAAGCCGCCTTGGGCGTGACGCAGATCTTCAATTGGTTGAATTGGATATTTCTGCAAATAAATGTGCTCCGCATCGAATCCTTGAACAGCCTTCTCCGCAAGAACATCCGTATTTCCGCCAGACCGAGTTCCGCCGTTAATAACCGCAATTTTCATGATGCATCTGCTCCTTTGTTTACGAATGATTTTCTTCATCATATAATGGATTCATCAATCAATACAGATGATTATTTCGATTAATCCAATCGCTAAAACCGATTTAGAAAGGAAGAGAACAAGTGGAATTGAAGCAGCTGATCACCTTTATTACGGCGGCTGAACATGTAAACTTCACCCTAACCGCCAAAATGCTTAATTATGCACAATCAAGCGTTACCTCTCAGATCAAATCACTTGAAGAAGAAATCGGAACGCCTTTATTTGAACGGCTCGGCAAGCGGCTTATCTTGACAGAAGCAGGAAAAACGTTCAAATCTTATGCACAGAAGATCATTGCGTTAACAGAAGAAGCGAAAATGGCCACAAATCAAGTAAGAGAAACAACCGGAACCTTAAAAATCGGGGCGACGGAAAGCCAGTGCACATACCGCCTGCCCCCTATCATAAAAGAATTTAAACAGGCTTTTCCCCAAGTAAAGCTCATATTCAAACCATATATCTCCAATGAACAAGCGAAAGAACAGCTCTTACAGGGCCAGCTTGATATCACCTTCATCTTGGATGTAAACCGGATGGAAGACGCACTGCACGTTGAATCTTTGATTCAGGATGAGATCAAAATGGTGGCTGCTAATGACCATCCTTTTCCTGCGGATTTACCAGTAACATTGAAGGATCTTCAAAACGAAACTCTTCTGCTGACAGAGGACGGCTGCTCGTACCGCACGCTCTTTGAGAACAATTTGCATGACTCCGGTATCTATCCTAACAAATTGGAATTCGTCAGCATAGAAGCCATCAAACAATGCGTGATGGCCGGACTTGGGATTGGAATCTTGCCTGAAATGACAGTAAAAGATGATATTGCAGCAGGCCGGATGAAAGAACTCAATTGGCAGAGCGATTGCCCCGTTTTCACTCAATTAGCATGGCATAAGGACAAGTGGATGTCTGCGCCATTAAAGGCTTTTATCGATTTGACACGGAAAACATTCAAATAAAACCTCTCCACAAGGACGACAAGGTTTTTGAGACCAGGGCACACACATACAAAAAAAACACTTGATGACTTAGAGCCCCAAGTGTTACACGTGATTTTTCTGATAAAACGTTCGCAAAACATGCGTCTCAAGGTCAGCCAGGCGGACAGGGATCGGCAGCCTGCTTTCTTGATTGATCAAGCTCATCGTGATCTGATAGCTGCTGTCTAAATCAATATAATTACCGCAAGACAAGAAAATAGGCTTCACGTCCCGCCGCGTTCGCAGCGCCCGTCCATATACCTCGCCGTCAATGATAATATCGGTGTATGCGCCTACTTCAATTTCAGGCGTCACGAAATCGCAGCCTTTGATTTTGAGATAGGTTTTCGCTATCCCAATCGTCGGCTTGCCCAGAAAAAAAGCCGCATGGGTGGCAACGCCCATATGATTGTAATGCAGATATCCGTTGCCATCAAACAAGAAGACATCCGGCTCCGTCTCCAGCTTTTTCGCCGCCTCGATGATCAAGGGCAGCTCGCGAAACGCAAGAAAACCGGAAACATACGGCACGCTGATTCTCCCCATGCTGTGCACTTTTTCAATGACTTCTTTTGTATCAGCGTCAATTACGATAATACAGCACACTCCGTATGGTTCTCCATCCTGCTCCCAATAGGCCAGGTCGACGCCTGCGCAGGTGTTGATGGAGTCTGGATGGATCGTGGGGGATAGGTTGATACGATTTTTAAGGTTAAATTGCACTTGTAAAAAGTCTTGTTCCTTTTTCATATCAAATTTATGCACATCAAATACCTTCATAACGATTGCTCACTCTCGACCTAAATTAATGTGAGTCTCTCTTCTCGATTCTAGTATTTCAAAATGAGGACTATCTGTATCTATCTCGTACTTATTTAATAGATTGCCTTCTTCATCCCAATTCTTTTCAGAAATTAGTATGGAATGCTCATACTGTTGCTCACTTTTTTTCCTGCCATTTTCAAACCAAATTATGCTTATACCGTGCAATTGCCCATATCGGTATTCTTTTTCACTTTTTTTATTCCCGTTTTCATAAAATTCACATGTTAAACCATGGGCCAGACCATTCTTATATTTAGTAAAATAGATGATTTGACCATTTGGATATAATTCGTAAGCCAGCCCTGTAAACGGCTGGCCATTTTCGTCTTCAGGATTATCTAAAATCTCATCACTTACCGAAGAGAACCATAAATCCTCAAAGTCCACTCCCTTTTCTTTTATACTCTTCATATCATATTCATTTTCCATACTTTAAAGCCTCCGGTATATAATTTGTATTTTGAGTTATATATTCACAATGTGGACATCTAGGCATTGGGACACCTTCTGGCATCTTTTTATTTATTTTCCTAGCACTTACTACATATACCATTAAATCTTTTAAATCCGCATCAGGTCTTTGAAGTAACGCTTCATTTAGAGCATTAACTTCGGCATGAGAACCCGCCCCTGACGTCTTTATATAACCTTCTTTAAGTTCTGTAGGCATATTTACAATTCTATCATGAATAAGTGGATGTAGTACCTTAGGTGGCTTCCCATCTATATTGTTTATTCCAAAATAATAATTGCCTGTTTTTTTGTCCAATACACCAGCTACCGCAGGGCCTCTTTGTTTTTTAGTTAGACCAGAAGATTTAATTCTACTAAGTTCGTTTAGTACTTCTGCCCTTAGATTTATTCGATGGTGAAGATCTTCTTTAGACAATACACCATGCTTATTTCTTAAATATTGAAGCCTAGTTTGTTTTTCTTCAGTAGTCTTAGCAATATTGCTAATAAGGCTTTCATTACTCACTTTATTGACATATGGAGCATTTTTTTGGTACAACCGATCAAAGTAGTGTGCCAATCCTGCTCCACCAATAATAGTAATAGCTTCCAGCGCCCCTTGCTTCCGCTTCTCCTCAGACACTTTGTTTCCGAACATATCCCGGCCTGTGACAGCTTCTGAGAATCCGTTTGACGCAACAAGGCCGTATGCGCCCATTTCTGTCATTTTGAGAATGTCTAAGGATTTGCCTGTTTTGTAGGCGTCTAATGCGTGTTCAGCAGCGATAGCTGCTTTTCCGGTTTTGTAGATGGCTTTTCCGCCTTTGAAGGCCCGGCCTGCCCAGCCGACGACTGGTATGAATCCGGCAGCGGCCATAGCTCCTGCTGTCACACGCTCCGCGGTGGAGAGTTTTTCTCCGGTAACCGGATCAACGCCTTCGGTTGCTCTTTTATAATCATAATAGCCAGTGACTTCTCCAGTAAAGTTGCAAACTCCATCCCATGTTTTTTCGTACCACGGTTTGTTTGCTTCTTCCTCGGCTTTTTCCTGGAGCCGTCTTGCTTCTGCTTGCTGGGTTTTTGCATCGATATAGGTTGTTCCTTGATTTTCTACTTCAATGACGCTTTTGTAGACTTCATTGCTGTGGAAGGCTTTTTTGTCATAGTACATAGGGGATGCGCTCTTCCCATTGCTGGTGGCCTGCATGAGAACAGAATATTTGGTGAGCACTGCGTTGTCCAGAGATTCTAAATTTTGATATTCAGTGGTCAGGGATTCATCAAGCTTATCGACAGCTGTGATTGTATCACGTCTGATTTTTTGGGCATCGCCCATCTTATCTGCATAGTCGTCAAGCGTGTACATGTCGAGATCAATAATATCGCTGATGCCTGACAAAATAGAATCGATTTCTTCTTTATGAGCGGAGACAATCTCTGAGGCTTTCAGGTCTCCATTGGGCAGCTCATGATCCAAAAAAGAAGTTTCCACATATGAATCATTCAGTTCTTGATCTTTAATATCTCCTGAAATGCCGTTTAAAAACGCAATTTGAGCAGAGACAAGCGTCAGCCAGCTGTCTACGATTTCTGCCTGTCCCTGAAAAAAATCTTTAATATTGTCCGCGCCATTTCCTTTAAAATTATCGCCTAAATCGGCAACTCCCTGAAACGCTTTTTTCAGCGTATTCAGCTGCTCTTCAAGCGTCTCATATTGCTTTTTTCTGCTCTTCGCTTCTTCGATTAAAGATTTTGATTCAAATACTTTACTCATCGCACTGCCCTTTCTGTTCTATTTTACCGCTATCGCCTCGTCCTGCTCTTTGAGTGAATCTACGTTATCCTTTGTATCCTCGATATTTTTCTGTACCGCTTTTTTGTAATCTCCGAGCATGGTTTTGATGTTCTCCTCACGCTCATGGTATTTTTTCGTATAATCGAGGCTGTTTTTTCCGTTGGATCCTGCGGCGCCGATTGATACGTCAGCAAGCGCATCTTTGACAGAATCTAATGTTTTGATGACTGTGTCGTACTTCAGCTTAATTTCTGACATAAAAAAAGATCACCACCATTTTAGTTTACTAATTGTATTTCCGACTTCTTCCGCGAACTCTTCTCCCTTTTTAAGAAGATCTGCTGCACCATTTGCTATGAACAATTCCGATGCATATTTAGCTTTATCCCATTCAAGATCAAAAATTTTCCCGTTAATCGAAGCCATATACTCGTTATATTTATCATTCACAATCTTAGATGCTTCCGATTTCGCCTCTTCTCTTCCCTTGTCGAAATCATCGGCTTTTGTTCCCGTCCAATGCTTGCCCAATTCCGGTTTCACAATTTCTTTGATTTCAGTGATTGCCTCTTCTTGCAGTGTGTCTATGTCCTTTTTTGCTTTTTTCAGCTTTTCGATCTTGTCTTCCACGTCTGAAATTTTTCCGTTGAGCGAACTTTTGATATCCGCTAGCATACTTTCATAACCCATCTGAATCACCTCTTAATACTCAAAAAGTCGTATGGAGGGGCTGATGAAGATAGACTTTTCCATACTTTATTTCCATATATTATATTTTAAAATAGCCAGAAGGCGGCTTAAATAGGGTAAATGGCTTAATTTAGGCATATAACGCTCTTGAAATGTAGGTATTTGATCTTGTTTTTGTTCGTTATACAGCTAATAAAAGCGTTTTATAAAATGAAATCACCTAATGTCATAGTTATAAAGGCACTTGAAAGAGGCAGATGTTGTTGATCTGCCTCTTTCGGCGCTGAGCTTATTGTTCATGTTTATGTTCTTCATCTGGTCGGCCATGTCTGATTTTGTCATTTGGCTTCTATTATTCCCCCCTTCTGACCCTTTGGATCAAAAGCTTGTATTAGCTGCAGTCCCAGTTGTACAGAACGTTTGAAAAGTCTTTTTTCCTTAGATCTTCAGGTGTGATGAAAAAATTGGCGATGCCGACGTCTCCCCACATTGAATCGATATCATCGTCTGAATCAATTTGTAACAGCATGATGGTGTGTTCTTTATATGCGTATTCCCGGGGATCATGCTGGGTAAAAGAAGCGTATCCGCCAATTTTATGGCCAAATCCGTTTTCAGCCAGTTCATTATAAATGTCTTCTTCATCCTCGCCGAACTGACCAAAGAACTCCATTGTTTCCATGCCCGTATACTGCTCAAATTGAAAATCTGTAGGCAGCACCCATTCCGAAGATTTCACAGGCTCGACTGCCGCTTCTGATAAAATCGGAAAATCACATTCGCCTGTGCCAATAAATGAAAAATCAGAAACAAGCTCGTCATCGTTTTCTACGATATTTTCAAAATAGATCACTCTGAAATTCTTTTGTTCACATCGATCGTCAAAATTCAATCCATAGACGTCATCATGAACAGAAATGTAGAACTGCAGGATACCTGAAGAAGGGTAGCCGTCAAGCTGGGGAATGTGCGAGAAATTAATCTGCGCCAGAAGTTTCATCGGCTGTCCATTTTCGTCAGTCGGATATGTTTCATGCTTGGGGAAATAGGGATCACCGGCAATTTTGCTGTCATATCGTCCTGTTTTCCCCTTTCTCACATTCAGTTTCACGTATTCTTTCGCTGATTTCTCCAGCAAGTCGCGGTACGGTCTCATTTTTTCGGGCAGATGATTCATCAGATTCTCTCCTTTTCCGGCATCTCCAAGGTTTTATTTTCTGGTTTTCTTCTAATGTTTTTCAAACGAATGTTTAAAGAAGCCCTACTTCTGCATAATTTTCCAAACAATAGTTAAATAGTAGCAAATGTATTCAGCACCCCGCAATAGATGAAAAAAAGACTGGTGCGCAACCAGCCTTTCTTTTTCATCTATTGAATTGCACCTGACGGAACAACCGCCTTCCGTCCGACAGAATAATACTCCACTCCTGCAGCCAAAGCCTCATCCAATGTGTAGCAGTTTCTGCCGTCAAATATGAGCGGCGTTTCCATCAAATCCTGATAAGCCGCTAACGGGAATTGTTTAATGTCAGCCCAGTCGGTTAAAATCATGACGGCGTCAGACCCTTTGACAGCTTCCTCGATCGTCTCTTTATATTCAACAGCTTGCGGGAGAACATGCTTTGCATGGCTAACTGCAATGGGATCGTAGGCTCTGATACGGGCGTCGAGCGCAGCGAGACGGTCTGCAATAACAATTGACGGCGCTTCTCTCATATCGTCGGTATTCGGTTTAAATGACAGGCCTAAAAGGGCAATCGTTTTTCCCGTCACCCCACCGAGCCTGTTCAGCGCTTTATCAACCAGCATCGCCTGCTGATTGTTGTTGACTTTGATAACGGATTTCAGCAGTTCAAAATCATGCTCGACATTGCCGGCAATTTGCACGAGGGCGTTTGTGTCCTTTGGAAAACAAGAGCCGCCGTAGCCTATGCCCGCTTTTAAAAACTGGCTCCCGATCCGCTTATCCTGTCCCATCCCGTATGCGACTGCTTCAATATCGGCGCCGACCTTTTCACATATATTCGAAATTTCGTTTATAAAACTGATCTTAGTGGCCAGAAAAGCATTTGAGGCATATTTGATCATCTCGGCGCTTCTGATATCCGTTTGGTAAATCGGGATTTGAAACGGACGGAAGAGCTCCTCCAGCGTATTTGCTGTTTTCTCATCGGCCGTCCCGATCACGATCCTGTCACCATGAAAGGTATCATAGATCGCCGACCCCTCACGCAAAAATTCCGGATTGGATGCGACCGAAATACTGACAGGCTCCGCTAGATGTTCAGTAATCAGTCCATTAATCAAATCGTTTGTCCCAACGGGCACTGTGCTTTTCGTTACCACGACTGTATCTCGTTTGACATGCTTTGCGATGCGTTTGGCCGCATCTGTAATTTGCTCCAGATTGGCGTGCCCGTCGCTTTTCTGCGGTGTGCCGACCGCTATAAAAATGATGTCTGCCTGTGCCAAGCCTTTCTCATAGCTCGTTTCAAAGTTCAGCCGTCCATCAGCTGTATTTTTTCTCATCAGCTCTTCAAGACCTGGTTCAAATATGGGGGAAATGCCCTTTCTCATTTCATCAATCTTGTGAGCGTCAATATCAATGCAGGTTACATGATGTCCAATCTCAGAAAGAGAAACACCTGTCACAAGACCGACATAGCCTGTTCCGATGACTGTTATATTCATTGTTTCCCTCCAACAGTTAAATTGCTGCTTTGCAGCTTCCGTAATATCGTATGAGAACATCCTATCATGAATGCGAATGATCTCCCGCATAGCCTGTCGGGTACAGCCTGTACAGATTTCTGAAATGTGATTCAACCATACAATACACTATTATATCGCTCTCAAAAAGAAAGTGGTGAAATGAGAATCGGCTGTTAAAAAAAACCAAACAATTTTCTTCTTTTGACCGGCTGCGGAGGCTGTCTGAAGATGGTCTGATTCCGCAGGAGAAGCTCTGCATTTTCCGTCAGCATATAAGGAAGTTCCGAGCCGAATTCTTTCTCTAGAACATAAAGAGCCTCTTGAGTGTGAAAATTTCTCGTTTTCACATTATGGGCATCTGAGGCTACGAAATGGATCAAATTGGCTTCAACCAGCCGGAGAGAAAATGCTTTCAGCTGCTTGCCGAAGATCCCCGCAAGACTTCCTGAAGTAATCTGAGATGCTGCTCCTTTTTCCACAAGATGATACAGCAAGGACGGGTTTTCGCGAATTTCCCTGTTGCGTTCAGGATGGGCGATAACCGGAATATATCCTTTCAGCTGCAAATCATAAAAAAGCTGCTCCGCATATCGGGGAACGTGATCAAACGGAAACTCAATCAAGATGTATTTTGTATCATTCAGCGAAAGCAGCTGACGTTTGGCAAGGTCTTGTTCCACCTCGCCGTAGATTCTGATTTCCTGTCCCGGAAGCACATGTAAAGGAATGTCTTCTTTGATTAAACGTTTGTTTAACTGATCTGCTGCTTCTCTGACTGCGGCTGGCTCGTTTTTATACACACCGTTGTTATGATGAGGTGTCGCAATGATCGTCCGGATTCCCTGACGAACAGCTGCTCTTGCCATTTCTATGCTGTCGGCCGAATCACCTGCCCCGTCATCCATTGCGGGAAGAATGTGACAGTGAATATCGATCATGTCCTAGCCCCCTTTTTTCGCAAAAATAAATAACGGGCACGATGCACGTTATTTATTTTTGCATGAAATTGTCCTTGGTTCCGTAATATCCGTATTCAGAGTGCTTCGAAAGCTTTTTGCCGTTCATAATCGCCCCAAGGAGCTTGCTTTTGCACGTTGCAAGCGCCTCTTTCGCTTTTGCGGCTTGTTCTTTTTCTGTTTTCCCGCTTGAAATAACCAGAACAGAACCGTCTGCCACGTTGCCTAAAATCTGTGCATCTGCTACGGCAAGAATAGGCGGCGTATCAAAAATGACCATATCATATGCCGCACACGCTTCGTATGCAAGCTCCTTCATCCACTTCGAGGAGAGAAGCTCGGCCGGGTTTGGCGGGATCGGGCCGCTCGTCAGCACGTCAAGATGTTTTTCATTCGATGCTTGTACAGCCTGCTCCATAGAGCTTTTCTTTAATAAAACAGATGTTAAGCCAACCGTATTTTCAAGAAAAAAAGCCGTATGTACTGTTGGTTTTCGCAAATCAGCATCAATCAGGAGCACTTTTTTTCCCTGTTGGGCGAATACGACAGCCAGGTTGGCGGCCGTTGTTGATTTTCCTTCCCCCGGACAAGCCGATGTAATCATGACTGATTTCATTTGCCGGTCCACTGAAGCAAATTCTATATTCGTGCGAATCGTCCGATATTGTTCAGAGTTCAAGGATTTCGGCTCTGTCATTGCAATGACATTTCTCTGCATCCGCGAGCCTCTGTTTTTTCTAAGCGCCAAAATGTCCACTCCCCGTTTTTTCAGATTGGAAACCCTGTAAGGTCTTTGCTGTTTTCTGCTCATTCGCAATGGTGGAAACTGTCCCTAAAACAGGTATGTCCAGCAAGGATTCGAGCTGCTCTTCCGATTTGATCGTATTATCCAAATGCTCAAGCAGGAAGGCCAGTCCGATGCTTCCCGCCAATCCGGCCGCAAACGCGATGGCAATGTTTAGTAGCGGCTTTGGCGATACAGGGGACGGGTGTTCTGAAACCTCGGCTTTTGACAGAATGCTGACATTGTCAACATTCATAATGGATGTGATTTTGTCTTGAAAAACAGATGCTATAGTATTGGCAATATGAGCCGCTGTTTCCGCGTTTTCATCCCTGACTGATATGTTGACCACTTGGGAGTCCTGTTCGCTGGATACGGTAATTTTGTCATTCAGTTCTTGGGATGTCATCGACAGGCCCATTTCTTTAATGACTTCATCTAAGATGGCAGGGCTCTTAATGATGACATTGTACGTATTGATTAACTGAAGATTGGTTTGGACATCGTTAAATTGGACTTCTTTTCGTTCATTTTTCGATTGGTTGACCAGAATCTGAGTTGAATTTTCATAGATGGGTGTAAGTGCGAAGAAACTAATGAGTCCGCCGGCAGCAGTGGCAGCCGCGGTTACAATCATAATCAAAAGTATGCGTTTTGTTAACGTTGATAATATCTCTTTTAAGCTTGTAGATTCTCCCATGATACCTCCAAATCTCTTATAACATCCTTTTCCATCTACGATTATACAACGTTGAAACCGCATTTCTCCAGCTTTTCACGTGACATAATTCGACATTTTTTTACAATGCGTTATGTTAGTACTTTTTATGTAAGCGCTATATTTACTGTGTTGACAGTGCTGTCTCATTTTCTCTTATTCGGGCAGTCACGTTCTCTCGCATAAAAAAATCCCGCTAAAGGCGTGCGGGATTTTTATGTTGCATATCCATTTTTAATATGAGAAATCAAATTTTCAAGCATTTCCTTCGTCGTCATCTCAGATGACTGCTCACCAATTTCATGTGCATGCATCAAAATTTTCAGAAATTCTTCTTGATTCAATTTCTTTTCACTCATCTTTTTTTTCCTTTCAGCTTCCATTAAGTTGAAAACACGATTATTATATGATGCTGGTTATCAATTTGCAATCTCTAATACATCATTCGACACATCCTATTTTTTATGTCCTTTTTTAGGAAAAACTTTTTAAGGCCGATGTGTTGCGATATAATAGAGAAATTGGATCTTTTTATTACGTGACTCGGTTAGGAGCGATAATCATGCTTCAGAATATGATTTCCAAAGACGATGTGCTGGCATCTGCTGAACAGTTAAAAGAACTTCTTCCTTACAATGAGGAAAATGTTCAGCTGATCAAAAAAGCCCTTATTTTATATCGGCAGGATTCAGTCTATCGTTTACAAGCAGTGAGTCCGACGGAAGTTACGGCTTACGTGCAGGATGTTGTGCCTGTGCGGGTCACATTGAACTTGTTTGTCATAGTCAAAAGCGGCTGTTCATGTCCGTCCGGAAGAATCTGCCGCCATATGCTGGCTGTGTTTTTATATGTATATGCAATGTTCGAGCGAGTGGGTACTTTTACAGAGTATTGGCTGGAGAGGGAAAAGCTTGAGGAAAGCAAAGAGCTCGTCCGCCGCCAGTTTCAGGAAAAGGTGCTGCCTAATGAAGAATCACTTTCAAGCTGGCTTGCTTTTTTTGATTCAGAGTTTTCTCTCTGGCAGGCACGTACGCCAGAAGGCAGCCAAAACATGCAGGGCCTCTATTACGGCTACCTGTCCGCATTAAAAAAACATGCGCCGAACAAGCCGGAGCTGAAAAGCCTGTATCAGATTCATTCCGCGATTGCGGTTTGGCTTCGCATGTTCACATTGATTGAAGCGGGCAAGCTAAACCCCGAACAAGATTTTTATTCCCTCAATCCGTACGTTGAACAGCTGATGGATACAATCTACAGCTCTATTGATAAATTAAAAACGTACGCGCTGTCTTTTGCGCTTGATCCGTTTTTGGATAAAACACCGGATGTTATCCGGCATTTGCTGTTGAAAGAAGAAATTTTCCAATATGAACGCATCCGCGTCTTCGGTGAAATTTGGAGTGCGCTGCTGTCGCGGCCAAAATGGGTGGCACGCGAACAGGAGATATTGAAAAAAGAAGCAGGACGGCGTTTTTCTCCCGAATTGCAATTCGGGCGCCTGCATTTGGAATTCCTGCAAAAAAATGATGACGTTATTTTTGAGGAAGCGGATCAATTCCCGCCGGAAGCGCTCCCTTATACATTCCAATGGCTGAGTGAAATGACTGCCAAGAAGGACTGGAAACGGCTTAAAACATGGTACCAGCAAATTGAACCAATTGCGATGGGTTATACGAAGCTGGATAAGCCGTTTAAAGAGATTCGCGATGTGATCGGCGAGCTGTTCCTTCTGTTGAATGCCTATGTGCAGCAAACCAATGATCAAGCGCTGTTTGAGCGCTTTGCCGCGGGCTGTCTGCCGTATACGTTCACAGAATACAGCCATCATTTATATGAAAAAAAACGCTATGCCGAGTGGATTGAAATTCATAGCCTTGTCGGCTTTTCCATCAATGAAATGGATAAAATGATGCTCAAGGAAATTGCAGCGAGCGACCCTGAGGCGCTTATACCGGCTTACCATAGAGAAGTGGCTTTTTTCATTGATCAGAAGAACCGTAGCTCGTACAAGGAAGCCGCCCGGTATTTGAAAAAATTGCGCACCCTGTACAAAAAAGCGAAAAAGCAGAAGGTGTGGGAGCGGTATATTCAGCTGCTGAGCTCGCATTACAAGCGCCTGCGTGCGCTTCAAGAAGAACTGCAGAAAGGAAAGTTGATTGATGGCGAGTCTTAAAGAAATTCTCATCCACGTCGAACAAATGGAAGATGGGTCATTTACGCTCTCAGCCTTTGATGAGAATGAGCAGCCTCTTCCCTACAGCCATATGAAAAAGCATTTGTTCCAATGGCATGAATCCTCATTTTACGGAACCTTTCTAGAGGATGTCAGCTTCATCGGGACGACTGCTGTCCTTCTATCTCCATGGATGACTGTAGAGCTTCTCGGCAAAAACTCGTTCAACTCATTCAGCTCCGTGCAGCTTACAGAAGAAACGGAGCCGCTGATCGAGGCGGCATCGACCATCTATGAATTTATCGCGGACGGCGATTTTATGCCTGACTATGACGCATGGACAAACGGTGTTTTTCGCTGGAAGGACCGCGATAATATACTGGAAGGCTTTACTGCGGAATGGTTTTCCGCTGCCGTACAGGATTACATCCAGTACGACGATGACCTGCGGGAGAAATGGGAACATATCAAGGAAAAATCGCCTGCGGTTACGACATTCCGTGGCCATTTTCTTGATGAAGAGGATTTTCTGGAAGGCATTGGCTGGATTGACGATCAATCTCCATTTACTGTCGGCTTGCGCTTAAATGAACCGGACTTTGACGGAGACGAATGGAAGATCGAGATGTTTTTACGCGATAAAAAGAGCGGTGCTGTAGAATTCTTTGACGGACTGAAGAGCCTCAAAAAATCGTGGCAGGCGTACAGCGATAAAATCGCGCGTGAGCAGGACCGCTTTCACAGAACGGTTCCGTGGCTGTCGTTTGATTCCGGGACAACGCTGATCTCGGAGGAAGAAGCCTGGATCTTCCTGTCAGAAGCAAGTGAGACGCTTGTCGATATGGGGGTAGAAATCCTCCTGCCGTCCTGGTGGCAGATTGTCAGAGACAGCAACATGATGCTGAAAGCAAAGGTGTCTTCCTCCCCGCGCGGCGAGTCATTTGTCGGCATGAATGCACTGCTTGATTTCAACTGGCGGTTTGCGACAAATGGAATTGAACTGACTGAGGCTGAATTTAATGAGCTTGTCGCCAGCAACAGGCGCCTTGTTAATATCCGCGGGCAATGGGTTAAAATCGATCCGCAGTTTATCAAACAGATGAAACGCCTGATGGAAAAAGCAGAATCAGAGGGACTCCACATGTCTGATATTCTGGCGCGGGAGCTAATGGATCAGCAGGATGGCGGACTTGAGGATTCGGACCTGATTGATACATCTGCTTTTGCCGGCATTCAGTTTGATCTGTCTAAACAGCTCAGGTCACTGATTCGAAAGCTCACTGCCGCGGAAAACCTGCCGGAGCACAAAGTCAGTCCTTCTTTCAAAGGAACGCTCCGCCCTTATCAGAAATACGGCATGAACTGGCTGCTGTTTCTGCGGGAAAGCGGTTTTGGCGCCTGTCTGGCTGACGATATGGGGCTTGGGAAAACGATTCAAATGATCGCCTATTTCCTTCACGTGAAGGAAAGCGGCCGACAAAAAACGCCTCATTTGATTATTGCGCCGACATCCGTACTTGGCAACTGGCAGCGGGAGCTTCAAACCTTTGCCCCTGATCTGTCTGTCGCGCTCCATTATGGGCCGCGCCGGCCAAAGGGTGATGATTTCGCCGCGCATTATGAAAACGCAGACGTGGTGCTCACTTCATACGGTCTGTCACATGCCGATACTGAAGAGCTTTCTTCTGTGACATGGAACACGATCTGCCTTGATGAAGCGCAAAATATTAAAAACGCGCATACGAAGCAATCACGCGCAATCAGGAAGCTGAAGGGGCTTCACCATATCGCGCTGAGCGGCACGCCGATGGAAAACCGACTGACTGAGCTGTGGTCTATTTTTGACTTCATGAATAAAGGCTACCTCGGCAGTTTGACCGGCTTCCATAAACGCTATGTGCTGCCGATCGAAAAAGACCGGGACGAAAAGAGAATCGGACAGCTTCAGCAATTAATCCGGCCATTCCTTCTCCGCCGGACGAAACGGGATGAAGAGGTCGCGCTTAATCTTCCTGAGAAGCTGGAAGAAAAAGAATTTATCCCTCTGTCAGCCGAGCAGGCATCCCTTTATGAGCAGCTCGTCAAAGACACTTTTGACCATATGACATCCCTGACCGGCATGCAGCGAAAAGCGCTGATCCTCAGCATGCTTGGACGGCTCAAGCAAATATGCGATCATCCCGCGCTTTATTTAAAGGAAGAGCAAACCGAGCTGCTGGCCGGCAGATCAGTCAAGCTCGAAAAATTGCTGGAACTGATGACAGCGATCCGCGCCCAAAACGAAAGCTGCCTGATTTTCACGCAATACATTCAGATGGGGAACATGATGAAGCGGCTGCTTGAAAAAACGTTCGGGGAACCTGTGCAATTTTTAAATGGGAGTCTCTCCAAGCAAGAGCGGGATACACTCGTTGAGAAATTTCAAAGGAAAGAATATCCGACACTGATTCTTTCACTCAAAGCTGGAGGCACCGGACTTAATTTGACCGCCGCCAATCACGTCATCCATTATGACAGATGGTGGAACCCGGCGGTTGAAAATCAAGCGACTGACCGTGCATACCGCATAGGCCAGGAGCGCTTTGTCCACGTTCATAAAATGATTACGACAGGAACAATCGAAGAAAAAATTGATGTCATGCTTGAATCCAAGCAAACCCTGAACGATCAAATTATCCAAAGTGAAAACTGGATTACCGAGCTTTCCACACAGGAGCTCGAAGAATTGTTTACATTAAGCGCTACAGCGCAATAATCATGACTAAAAAAGCTGGCTCTAAAAGAGCCAGCTTTTTTCCGTTCATAGCCGTCACGCCGAATTTCCAAAAAATCCGTTACGCCGGTTATCAACAGGGTGCGCTTTTGTGGCAGCACATATACTTACAACAAATGTTTCATCATATGTGCGACACCGTGTTCGTCATTGGTTAAGGTGACAGCATCGGCTATCGATTTGATGTCTTCCCGGGCATTGCCCATCGCTACACCTTTTCCCGCAGCCTCCAGCATCGATTTGTCATTTAAACTGTCACCTACAGCAGCAGTTTCCTCGAGCGGAATATTCAGCTGTTTTGCAAGCCTCTTCAGCGCCTGCCCCTTGGAAGCTTTGCGGGAAGAAAGCTCAAAGTTGTGCTCAGCCGAACTGACAAGCGTCAAATCTTCGGCATGCTCATATCTTTTCCAGCCTGCCTCAAGCTTTTCTTTGAAGAAAGAAAAGCCGAGAATATTGTAAAAATCGATTGGCTCATCGGCTTCAAACAGCTCTTGAAAGGAGTTAATGTAAGCAAAGCCCGATTGGCTGTATTGCACCTCGGCCGCCTGCTTAAGGACAGAAAGATCCGCTTCCGGATTTGCGCTTCTGAATCTGTCGAGCTCAACATCAAGAAGTTCTCTGCCGTTTTGCGGCGTATAAATCGCTGAACCTGTGAATACCTCATAATAATAGTTTTCCGACTCAAGCCATGAGAGAATGTCATACGCCCGTTTCTTATCAATCGTTTCGTGATGATAAAGCCTGCCCTCGGGATCGTGAATGACGGCGCCGTTTGCACTGATGACCCATGTTTTGATCCCCAGCGGTTCAAAGATTGACATGACGTCAAAATGAGCGCGCCCAGTTGACACCACCACTTCAATGCCGTCCCGCTGCGCCTGCCGCAGTGCGTTTTCATTTTCCAAGCTTACCTGATGCTTGCTGTTGAGTAAGGTTCCATCTAAGTCAATCGCAATTAATTTCACGTTTGTCAGTCCTTTCCTTCATCCTGCTCTGTCACGAGAAGCTCAACGCCGTTTCGGTCAAGCAAGTCACAAAATGCCTGATTCGGCAGCCTGTCTGTAATCAAGAGGTCGATTTCATTCAGCTCCGCATACTGATAAAAACTGGTGCTGCCCAGCTTAGAATGGTCTGCAAGCGCAATTACCTGCTTTGCCTGCTGTATCATTTTCCGCTTCACCATGCCATCCTCTTCATGCGCAATTGTAATGCCATGTTCGGAAATGCCGACCACACCAATCAGCGCTTTATCAACATGGTAGCTTGAGAGCTTTTCAATCACAGAGGACCCGTACAGAAAGCGGTGCTCCTTTTCCAGCTTGCCTCCCAGCAGATAAATTTCAATTCCCTCTTTATCGGACAGCACATCCGCAAGATTAATCGAATTGGTGATTACGGTACAATCAACCGCATTCAAATGCTTTGCACATGCCTGAACAGTTGTAGAGGCGTCTAAAATCACCCGGTCTCCATCATGAATAAGCGATGCTGCAAGCCTGCCGATCTTATTTTTTTCCTCAGACACTGTTTTCAGGCGGCCGGAATAGCTTTGAATTTTCTGATGCACAGTCGGTAAAATGGCGCCGCCTCTTGTGCGGATGATGGCATTCTGTTCCTCAAGTTTCACAAGATCTCGTCGCGCTGTATCCCTTGACACTTGCAGGAGCGTACAGATCTGCTCCGTTGTAATTCGGTTATGCTGTTTTAAAAAATCCAAAATCGCTACTAATCTTTCTTCTTGGTACACGCCCTCATTCCTTTTCTCAGCAATCATTTATAAGTAATTATAAGTTTTTATTTGATTTTATTCAACATTAATAAGTGATTTTAAGTAAAAATGCGTCGAGAGAACCAATTTTTCCTAAGTAGGCAAAAAGAAAGAACCAGTCTGGTCGACTGGTCAATTTTGAGGGGATGATGCGAAGATCCGGATAATAGTGAATGGATAGATAACGGGAGGAGCAGGGGTGTCAATCAGCAGCTTTTTCCCGGGGTTTAGGGTCCATAAAACGAACAGTGTCAGCCAACACTTCTGTTACATACACGTTAACGCCTTCCTCGTTTTCATAGCTTCTTGTCTGAATCCGTCCGCTTACGCCGACGAGAGAACCTTTTTGGCAATACAACGCCGTGTTTTCAGCTGTTTTTCTCCAAAGTGTGCAATTGACGTAATCAGCTTCGATTTCACCTGAAGCATTCTTGAAGCTGCGGTTCACCGCGAGCGTAACATGTGCAACTGCCGCACCGGCGGAAGTGTAGCGAAGATCAGGATCTTTTGTAAGACGTCCGACAAGCATGACCTGATTGAACATGCGATTCCTCCTCTCCTTGCGGTTGTATGTATTGTAAATGATGCAACAAGAAAAGAAAAACGCTTAAAAATGGCTTTCAGCCTCTGTTTTTATCTTTCGTTTTCATTTTTCCTTCAGCTAAAAACATCTTTTGCTTTTTTCCTTTGAAGAAATATGTACTTTTTAAAAAACGGAAAAAGATTTGCTTTGTCAGCCAGTTTTGCGTATTCATGCGCACATAGGAAGAGCCATCCCACGCAAACCACTGAAAGCTCAATTTTTTTTCCGGCATTGACAGCTTGATTTTATACTGCTCCATGCCATCTTGTGTTTCGTATAAAAAACTTATTCTTCCTTTTTTGTTCAGATGAACCTCAAACACTTCTTTACGGCTTAACATATATGTTACTTCCTTTTGAATCAAATGACTTTCAGAAGGAACGCCGTCAATATAAATTTCTTTTAAACGAAATTGATTCATACCACATCTCTCCGTAATCCATAGTCAGTTACAGTATAATGAAAAAATAGAAATTATTAAATGTTTCGCTCATACAAAATTCTTTAGCCCCAACATTGCAGGATTTTTTCCTCGAAAACGTTTATGTTATAATGGAAGGCAAGAAAACTTTGGAAGTAATCGGGGTGAGAAGAAATGAAAACCTTTAAACTGGTTGACCTGAATGTGGAACGAGTGGACAAGGAAGAACAATCAATTGAACAGTTTCCCCTTATTGACGGACTGATTATAAATAAAGAAGACGGTGAAAATCACTGGCTGATTGAGGCGCTTGTACAGAAAGAACATCTGTCTTTTTTTGAACAGCTTCAAAACAGCCAATCTGAAGCCAAAGTATTTGTAACGATCACGAAAAAAAGCAATCGCCCCGCCCAGCTGACAGCAGCAGTGAAAAATATCGTCAAGCTGGAAGAAAGCATTCAGGTTTTACTCTACGGACAAATGGTCACAAGAAAACAGCAGGGCACTGAAACCATTCTCGAGTCCCTTGTAAAAGAGGGCTATACAGGAACAAAACTCATTGAGGCATTTAAGCAAAAATTATAAATATGAGGGGGCATGTTCCCCAAAACAGACTCAGAACCGAAGAGCATCACAATAGACATTTAGAATAGATATGTTCTGCATGAAAAAAGCTGCCGTTTTGAACGGCAGCTTTTCTCTTCGTGCTTTCACTCTTGCATATTTAATTTGTATGGCCAAAAGAATCAACCAATTCCCCTTTCACAACGAGGCGCCCTTCGGTTTTGACCGCCTTGTCACATGTGATTAACGTAATCTCCTTTTTGTTTGTCTCCTCAACTACATCTGCATCCATTTCCGATATGATGTCTTTCGATGTTACAGAATAGATATAATCCTTTTTAAAATCCGTGATGACAATTTGGGCACCTGTTTTTATGTTTTCCAGAGGTCCGAACAGAAGATTCTTTTGCTTCAAATGATGGCCCGCCAACGGATAATTTCCCTCACCCATTTTTTGATCCCGGCGCATTGTTGCCGCCCCTATCAAAAGATTTTCATTGGTTGTGCCTTTTACGATCGGAAGCTCCAGATCGACACTTTTAATTGTTATCCGCCGCCTTGATTGTGAAGTAAAAATAAGTATATTTCACGTGCTTTCGACGTTCTCCACTTGACTGGAATGCTTTAATGGCGATCCCGGCATCTGTAGCTTCAGGCTTTCCTTCAGAGGAATCAGAAATCTCAAACTCTATTTTCTCAGTGTTCAGCACATAACCGGCTGGCGCTTTCGTTTCAACAAAAGCGTATTGTCCCGGTGCAAGGCCTGAAGCTGTGACTTGATGATGCCGGATATGACTGGTTTCGAAGTCTGTATGAAAATTCGCGAACGATTCAGCATGGTTGATCTTCCGGTTCTGATCATTACAGCTGCCATTATCGGCCATGACAAATACAAGGCTTTTCATGCCGGAGCGAATGACATTTTGCAAAAACCCTATCATTACTCTGAATTTATGGCGCGTATTCAAAACCTGATAATGATGAAACATACAGCAAATCAAGCCACAAGAATGGAAATGGCGTTTCTCCAGTCGCAAATCAAGCCTCATTTTCTTTATAATGTATTAAACACGATTATTTCTCTCACTCATTTGGATATTGAAAAGGCCCGGGAGGTAACAGAGGAATTTACCAACTATTTAAGAATGAGTTTTGACTTTCAAAATACATCAGCCATCAGTTCCTTCAGACATGAGCTTTCGATTATCAATTCCTATCTTTCTATAGAAAAGACGCGATTCAGTAATCGGCTTGAGGTTCTTTTCGATATAGATGAAGACATTGACTTTATCCTTCCGCCTTTAATGATTCAGCCCTTGGTGGAAAATGCCGTTCTTCACGGTGTCAGCAAGAAAAGAGGCGGAGGATGGATCAAACTGACAGCTAAAAAACAAAGCAAAAATGAGTATCACATCAAAGTAGAGGATAACGGTCCCGGGATAACTCCGGAAAAACAAATAGATCTCTTATCAACGGATTTTGATCGCAGCGTCGGATTGAAAAATATCAATCAGCGGCTGAAACATTTTTGCGGAAGCGAGTTGATGATCAGCAGCACTCCGGATGCAGGCACCTCTGTCTCAATGCTCATTCATCTCGCTGAAACAACAGGAAGCCCTAAAGAACTGAAGGACACAGAACGAACCTAAACGAAAATTGAGATAAAAAAAGACGCCGTTTCTAACGGCATCTTTTTTATTCCGGCGACTTTGCTTGCTGCTTCAGCAGGTCTCTGATTTCTTTCAGCAGCTCCTCCTGCGCATCCACCGCTTCCTCCGCAGCCTCTTCTTCTGCTTCTTTTTTGCGCCTTAACCCATTCAAAGTCCGAATGACGATAAAAATGGAGAACGATATAATTAAGAAGTTCACAATCGTCTGTATAAAGCTGCCATATTTCACTACAGCATCGCCAAACGTAAACGACAGGCCTGAAAAGTCAAGCCCTCCCAGCAGCAAACCGACCAAAGGCATAATGATATCATTTACTAGAGATGTGACGATCTTTCCGAAAGCGCCGCCTATCACAACACCAATCGCAAGGTCTACGATATTCCCCCGCATGGCAAAGGCTTTAAATTCATTCCACATACAATCACCTGCTTTTCTATATTTGTAAAGAAAAAAAGACAAATGTGCCGCTGGCCATCTGCCTTTTTTCAATTATTCTCCGAGGGCAAAAGTCAGTTCTACTTCGCAAACGACTTCGCCATCAACTGTGGCAACGCCTTTTCCGCGCCCGATTGTGCCGCGGGCACGAATGATTTCAACCTCAAGGTGAAGCTGGTCACCAGGCTTGACTTGTTTTTTAAAGCGGCAGTTATCAATGCCTGCAAAAAAAGCCAGTCTGCCGCGGTTTTCTTCTTTAATCAACATCGCAACAGCTCCGACTTGAGCGAGTGCTTCTACGATTAATACGCCGGGCATAACCGGGTACTGAGGAAAATGTCCGTTAAAGAACTCTTCATTAGCGGTTACATTTTTATAGCCTTTTGCCCGTTTGCCCTCTTCAACTTCCGTAATCCGATCCACAAGCAAAAACGGATAACGGTGAGGAATAATTTCTTTAATTTGCTGAGTATCAAGCATTGTCTTGACATCTCCTTCATCTGCATTAGTATGTATAGCAATCATCAAAGATCCAATCTGTACATTTGAAAAGTATATTATGAATTAATCTCTTTTTCAACCGCGCTAAAATGTAACCAACTGTCAATGAGAGCCGTCAAAAGTTATGATATGATAATTATAGATTTTACCAATAGCAAAGAGGTAGGAAAATGATTTCGAAGTTTATTGAAAAAAGAATGCTAAACATGTTAGACGAGTGGTATTCCGCAATGAGCAAACGCAAAATGAATCACGTTTGCACACTGAAAGAGAAAATTGATCAGCACCTTCCAAAGATCAAAAAGAACACAAAACTTTGGATGCGTTATCAATTGTTTCAGGCCCGCCATCAGCTGCTTTTTGAAAACCAGAACGGACTCGATTCATTGTTCGATGGCCTATATGGCCTGGAAGACAAAATGGATGATGAATTGAAATATTATCTGTATTTTTTCTCTGGGTTATATGAGATGGTAAAAACAGCTCCGAAACATGCAGTACATCATTTTAAAAAAGCTGAACAGTACCTGGCCGCCATTCACAATACGTTTGAAGCCGCTGATTTATATTATCAAACCGCCGGCGCCTATTACTTGATGAAATCACCGCCGCTTTCCGTCCAATACGTCAAAAAAGCATTACACATCTATTTGCACCAATTCGGCTATATCAAAAAGGTAATCACCTGTAAACTTTTGCTCGCCGTGAATTATATTGATCAAGAACGCTATGAAAAAGCTGAACAGCTTTTCAAAGAAATCATTAAGAAAACCCAGCAACTACATGACGAAAACCTGCTATGCCACGCTTATTATAACCTTGGCTTTTTAAAAGCGACCGAGAAAAAAGACCAGGAAGCGCTTCTTTACTTTAGAAAAGTATTAAAGAATCAAGAATTTGAAATGAATTCACCAGTCTCATATCTTCATTGTGTGTACGAGTCTGTCAGAGCGCTTTTTAAAACAGGGAACATCACAGAAGCTAAAGCCGTCCTTCAAAAAGGAAAAGAATTATCTGAAAAGGTAGACATTCAAACCATTTATTTAAAATTAAAAACGCTTGAAGCCCTCTACACATCAGCCGAAGACCCTTATGAGCAGCTGCTCGAATATGTGCTTGAATTAGAAAAAATCGAGGCGTGGGTGGATTTAGAAGTGCTGTTAGAAGATATTACGGAATACTACAAAAAAAAGGACGATTTCGAAAAAGCCGCTTTTTTTATCATGCGCGGCTGATTGAAAAACGCCCATTTTCTTATTATCTGACTGAATTGATTAAACCGAGCATTTGATCTCCCATTGTGATCGTTCTGCTGTTCAGCTGATATGAACGCTGGGACGTGATCAAATCTGTCATTTGTTCTGAAATATCGACATTGGACATCTCAAGTGAGCCCTGCTGCATGCCGATGTTTTGTCTATTAGCGCCGTTCAGCTCTTCAAAAGCTGCCGCATTATCAATAGAGAAAAGGTTATTCCCTTCGGATTTCAGCTCTTGAGGGTTATTCACTTGGACAACGCCAAGATTAAACCGCTGAACCGCGTTTCCGTCAGATGCGGTTAAGGTGCCGTTCTTATTAATGGTGATATTCTTCATTGAGCTGTCGATGTTCACTGTATTGCCGTTCTCATCAAGTACGGGATACCCATTTCCAGTGACGAGCTGCAGCTGGTTGGCATTCGCAGCGGACGGCGTTACATACAGCGCCCCGTCCCTCGTATACTGGCGGTTTCCATTTACATTTACCTGAAGATACTGGTATGGAGACGTAAATGCGATATCCAGATCGCGATCGGTCTTCTGAATGCTTCCTTGATCAGAGACTAGGCGTGAACTCATCATCGCTCCGACGCCAAGGCGCAAGCCGGGCGGCGTTTTTCGGGCTTTTGCCACTTCCTCGTTTTTTTCATCAACCTGATCGAATTGCTGTCTGACAAGCTCAGAAAAATTCGTATCTTTTGCCTTATAGCCGGTTGTGTTGCTGTTTGAAAGGTTGCTGCTGATTGTGTCAATCTGCTGCTGCAGCTGGTTTAAGGTTGTTGATGCCGTTAGCATTGACCTGAGCATAGTTGATGTCCCCCGTTTTTTTCTTCCGTTTTCTTAAATTTTTCCAATTTCATTTGCTGCTTTATCCATACTTTTATCGTAAGCCTGAATAACCTTCTGATTCGCCTCAAACGATCTGTACGCTTCAGTCATTTCTGTATAGGCGCTTGTCACATCCACGTTTGAAAGCTCTGAGACGCCTTGTTTTAATGAATAGGCTACCTGATTATTTCCGGCTGCGCTTGGCAGATCATTACCGTCCGCCGTGCTGTACAAATCATTTCCGTCCCGTTTGAGATTGCGGACATCTTCCGCCATTCTGACATCAATCTGGCCGGCTGTGCGTCCGTTCGTTGTCACAGTACCGTTTTCAGACACAGTGAAATTCTCATTATCAACAGTGATTGGCTGGCGATCCGTCGATAAAATAGGGCGTCCGTTGATCGTCAGCTGATTGTTCTCATTTAGTGAAAATGTGCTGCTTTTTGAATAACGGATTCCATCCGCTGTTTGAACCGGATAAAAAAGAGCAGCTTTTTCATTGGTTTCCGCACTCATCGGAACTTGATTTTCGATCAATGCAATGTCTGTAGGCTGGTCTGTGGACTTCAGGCTTCCCTGTGTAAAGAGAGGCTTGAGCTCCTGCATATATACTCCGGTATTCACGGAACCGATTTCCGTCCTTGATGTCCCGGCCGGAGATTTTGATTCTATTCTGCTGAGCAGCATCTCAGGGAACGCGCGCATAGAGCCTTGATCAGCTTTATATCCTGATGTATTTGCGTTAGCAATATTATTTGAAAGCATTTCCGTTCTTCGCTGCTGGGCAATCATTGCGGATGTTGCTGTATATAATCCTTTTAACAAATTTCCCACCTCTAAAAATGGCATTTTTTCCAGTTGTCATATAGGAACGTTCGTTCTATAATAAAAACTCAGTATTTTATCCTATTATCGTCATTTAACATCTTTTCGTGAAGGCTTTTTCATAAAAAAACCTCATTCTTTTTCAGAATGAGGTTTGTGAAATCAGCTTAGTTTGCGTTTAGGAAGCTTGTCCATATTATCAAGCATGACACCTGTGCCGATGGCTACGCAATCCATAGGATTTTCAGCAACGAGGACCGGTACCTTCAGCTCTTCAGCAAGCAGCTGGTCAAGGCCGTTTAAGAGCGCGCCTCCGCCGGTAATAATAACGCCGCGGTCAATAATATCAGCAGAAAGTTCAGGCGGTGTTCTTTCGAGCACTTGTTTTGCAGCCTGAACAATAACAGCGACAGATTCACGAAGGGCTTCTTCAACTTCTTTACTGTTTACTGTAATTGTTCTTGGAAGACCGGAAACCATGTCCCGTCCGCGAATGGAAATTTCCTCGTGACGTGCGTCTGGGAAAACAGTTGCGACTTTAATCTTAATATCCTCCGCAGTACGTTCGCCGATCAGCAGCTTGTACTCGCGTTTGATATAATTTAAGATTTCCATGTCAAACTTGTCCCCAGCCATTTTAATAGAAGAGGAGGTGACAATATCGCCCATTGAAATAACCGCGATATCCGTCGTCCCGCCTCCGATGTCTACAACCATGTTACCGCTTGGCTGGAATATTTCCATACCCGCGCCGATAGCGGCAACTTTAGGTTCTTCTTCAAGGTACACATGTTTCCCGCCGCTTTTTTCTGCAGCTTCTTTAATTGCTTTTTGCTCAACGGATGTAATATTCGTCGGGCAGCAAATGAGCATGCGCGGCTTTGAGAACAGGCCTTTTACATTCAGCTTGTTAATAAAATGTTTCAGCATTGCTTCTGTTACTTCAAAGTCAGCAATAACTCCGTCTTTCAGCGGGCGAATCGCAACAATATTCCCAGGTGTACGTCCAACCATTCGTCTTGCCTCTTCGCCAACCGCCAGCACTTTGCCGCTGTTTTTATCAAGTGCAACAACGGAAGGTTCATTCAGAACAATTCCTTTACCTTTAACATGGATCAGTACATTTGCAGTACCGAGGTCAATACCAATATCCCTTGCAAACATCTATTTATATCCTCCTTGAAAATCTGTTTCACAGTAAATATCCACATTGTGCCCTAATTATATATATTATCATAAAATATAGAAAAAAAGTTGGAAGCACAATAAGTTCTTTACAAATTTTTGCGGATGTTTTATGAACGATTTCAAGAAGGCAATGCCAGGTGATTACGATTGCTGAACAGGCTCTCCTTCGAGAATTTCATCTTTTTTATATTTGAGCTTTGTCGCTTCTCCTCCTCTTAAATGCCTGATGGATTTATGATAATCGAGTATTTCTTTCACTTCGTTTGCCAAGTCGGGGTTAATTTCAGGCAGACGCTCTGTTAAATCCTTGTGTACTGTACTTTTGGAAACACCAAATTCCTTCGCAATGACACGAACGGTTTTCTTTGTCTCCACGATGTACTTCCCTATCTTGATTGTTCGCTCTTTGATGTAATCGTGCACACCACTCGACCTCCCTAAAATGGATGTGAGAAGTGTGAAATGAGATCCGTATTCTGTAAAGAGTCGTTCATTATGCCGCTTCTTCGTTGTATGGTTTTAAAAGTAAGTTTGTGAAATATGCCCACGATCCCTCACCTCAAACACTCTCTTTGTTAGGTTTGTAACAGTGTATTAGCATTCTTTTGGGAATATGCTAAAAACTCAATAAGGACAAGGGGTGAAACGAACTTTTTCAGATTCAGCAAACTATTTCGCGTCACTAAATTTTCATCTTTACAACTATTGATCGCTCCTGTAAAATGAAATAAGCAATTAGTTACTTAGGTAAGTTTTTTAGAAGGAGACCGACATGTCCTACGTCAACAGACACCTCATTCATCAAATCAACCAAAGCGCCCGCCTGATTGCCAAGAAAGCCAATGAACAGCTAGAGCCATTCGGCCTTTATTCATCTCAATGGTCAGTTTTATATTGTTTGCGTACGATCGGACCAATGACTCAAAAAGAGATTTGGTCCTATTTAAATGTGGAAGCGCCGACTGTGACTCGGACGATCAAACGCCTGGAGGAGAACGGCTGGGTTCAGAGACGGCAAGGTGAAGACAAACGGGAAAAACTTGTTGTCCTCACAAAAGAAGCCGAGAAAAAATACGAAGAAATCAATGTGAAAATGTTGAAATTCGAGGAAGAGCTGCTTGCAGATTTCCGGGATGAAGATAAAGAAGCTTTTTCTCATTTATTCCGCATGTTTTTACAACAATGAAAATAAGGAAGTGACATACATTTGAAAAAAGCGGATGCGATATGGACCAAGGATTTTATTATGGTCCTGCTTGTCAATTTATTTGTGTTTGTGTTCTTTTATACATTTTTAACTGTATTGCCGATCTATACACTGCAAGAGCTTGGCGGCACAGAATCACAAGGCGGGCTTTTAATCAGCCTGTTCCTTCTGTCTGCGATCATTACACGGCCTTTCTCCGGAGCCATCGTTGAGCGTTTCGGGAAGAAAAGAATGGCGATTGTATCAATGGCGCTCTTCGCCCTATCATCTTTTCTGTATATGCCGATTCATAACTTTTCCCTGCTGCTCGGATTGCGGTTCTTCCAAGGGATTTGGTTCAGCATTTTAACGACTGTTACAGGTGCAATTGCCGCTGATATTATTCCAGCCAAACGGCGCGGTGAAGGGCTTGGATACTTTGCCATGTCTATGAACCTCGCTATGGCGATCGGGCCTTTCCTTGGCCTGAATTTGATGAGAGTGGTAAGCTTTCCTGTATTCTTTACAGCCTTTGCGCTGTTTATGGTTGCGGGCTTACTTGTTTCGTTCTTGATAAAAGTGCCGCAAAGTAAGGACAGCGGCACGACTGTATTCCGTTTTGCGTTCTCGGATATGTTTGAAAAGGGCGCACTCAAAATTGCGACGGTCGGTTTGTTTATTTCTTTCTGTTATTCAACAGTCACATCATATCTGTCTGTATTCGCCAAATCAGTTGACCTTTCGGATATCAGCGGATATTTCTTTGTTTGTTTTGCGGTGACAATGATGATTGCACGCCCGTTCACAGGGAAATTGTTCGACAAAGTCGGACCGGGCATTGTCATTTATCCATCAATCCTGATTTTCTCTGTCGGACTCTGCATGCTGTCCTTCACACATAGCGGCTTAATGCTTCTGCTTTCAGGGGCGGTTATCGGTCTTGGCTACGGATCAATCGTTCCTTGCATGCAAACATTGGCGATTCAGAAATCTCCGGCTCACCGCTCCGGTTTTGCGACGGCAACGTTCTTTACCTTCTTTGACAGCGGAATTGCTGTAGGATCGTATGTATTCGGATTGTTTGTAGCATCTGCCGGCTTCTCTGCCATTTATTTAACAGCGGGGCTGTTCGTTTTAATTGCTCTGCTTCTCTACACGTGGAGCCAGAAAAAACCTGCAGAGGCTGAAGGAAAAGTGTCTATTGCAGAATAACTTGTCAGACTGCCGGGAAATCCCGGCAGTCTTTTTTCCATTAAAACACGGCGCCCTCTCGGTTGAACGAGAGAACGCCGCTTATAGCAATTATTCAATGACAGGCCGCGCAGGTGAATCAGGATCTAACGAAAAATCATAGGACGCTTCATCACGAAACATCGGATCGGCATATATGGATTGTTGATCGTTTTTTGTTGCTTTTCGATACGAAGAAAATGAATCATATTCTTTCTTTTTCCACATCCATATGCCGTCTTGATCCGCTTCCTTGTGGTACACGTTATGATTGACCGTATTACCTTCGTTTTCTGTAAAGTCGTTTCCGATAAATAATCTGGAATCACCGGCCGTCAATATATTCTTTTCAATTGTGTTGTTTTTCGTATCGTACTGCAGCAGCAGCTGTCCGCCGTACAGTCCCTTTGTGTCATTCCGGTACATAATATTGCGGGCAATCAGAGAATTGCTGGTGCCGCCCCGCTTTTTGTCATATCCTCCGATTGAAATACCGGTGTACGCATTGTTGTACACTTTGTTGTCTGTGATCTGAATGGCATTTGCATACTTTCCTTTGTGTTCAGACGTTGCTTCAATCCCAATATCGTTATCGTAAACTGTGTTGTTCTTAATTTCGATATCGTGTCCTCCATCGACATAAATCCCGCCCGCTGAGTATTCATCTCCATAAGCAGGATTGCCGTAAGTCGAGTTTTGATAAACTGTATTGTTTTCTACGACTCCGTTTCGCACGTAATCGTTTTTATCCGCGGTTCCCTCATAACCAATTAGATCAATCCCGATGTTATTATTGTTGCGGACCACATTGCCTGCAACTGTGAAGCCGTCGATATTACCGTTCAGCACAACTGCTTCACTCGCTCCAAGCGTCAGTTTCTCAACTGTATTGTCCTCGATTCGGATGTCTTTCATGCTGCCAGTCCCATAAACTGCGATTCCGTGAGCATTTCCTTCATCCGCTGTTGTCTTAATCCCCCGGATGTGATTATCCTTAATGGCGATATGACTGCTGGACCCTGATACATAAATCCCTATAGCAGTTGCTTCCTCAGATGAAACAGAAAGATCTTGAATTGTTAAACCGCTGATGGCAATGTCATGTTTATCGTGAATACGAATAAGCGGTGTTTCATATTCAGCGTTCGCAACGGATTCACCGCTAATCACGACGTTTTCATTTTCATAGTTTCGGAATGTGATAGGCTTTCCGTCCGTACCGCTGTGCTTTACATCAAGGGTCTCATGATACGTGCCCTCCCGAATCATGACAGTTGTGCCGGCAGCAGCCTTCTCAGATGCGTGTGCCAATGTACGAAACGGCTTTTCTTTTGTTCCTTCATTTTGATCACTGCCATTTGGCGAAACATACAGATAATCCCCAGATCCTTCCTCATTCGCTTTTGTCTTATCATAAACGAAAGCGAGGATGACAGACGTTAAAACACCCGCCAAAAGAATAAAATACCATTTTCTCATTTTCGATTCCCATTTCGTTTTAGAATAGATTTCTAAAACCATTATAAATGTTCTATTTATGGAAAACCATTTCAAAAATATGAAAATATACCGTCTAAATAGATCTTATTCAGCCTGGCGGACCTGCGCATGTTCAACTGTTTCAATTGCCAATGATGCAGGCGGGTGAACACGCATCAGAACAATGTAGAAAAGAAAGGAAATCAGCACACCTACAAACCAAGAAATATCGTATAAGCTCTTCAATACAGGAACATACATGCCAATCAGCGAAATCAGCGCTCCTAACATTGTGGCTGCAAACGCACGGTAATTGTAGCCCTTCCAATACACATACCGTCCTGTTTCGGAATACAGGTCATCTACCGAGAGCTCACGTTTGCGAATGATAAAATAGTCGGCCATCATCACGCCTGCCACCGGTCCAAGCATGCCGCCTATTAAGCCAAGAAACGCATACACGCTTGTCGCGCTCTCCATCAGCTTCCACGGAACCGTAAATAAAGCGAGCAACGCTGTGATAAAGCTGCCACGTTTGAAATTGATATATTTCGGCAGGGCATTCGCTATATCATAAGCGGGTGATACGATATTCGCCGCGACATTTACAGAGATCGTGGCGATGCAGAGTGTGATCACGGACAAGACGATGACATAAGGGTTATCAAACCGCGCCAAAATATCGACAACATCCCAAATCGGCTCTCCGAACGCGACCTGCGAGCCGGAGGTCACCGTAATACTTGCGAATGCGAACAGCGCAAACGTTCCCGGCAAACCGTAAAATTGTCCTTTGATTTGCTCTTTTTGTGTTTCAGCAAACCGTGTAAAATCAGGTATATTTAAGATCAATGTCGCCCAGATGCCGATGATGCCAGTAACTCCGGCAGCAAACGGCCAGAATGTTTCTGAAAACGTATGAAACTTTCCTGGTTGAGAGTATATCGGGCCCAATCCTCCAGCAATATCAACGGCCCACCATACCATGCCGCCAAATACCAGATACACTAAAGGCCCTGCCCACACCTCAAAACGTTTAATCGACTCCATGCCGTGATGCAATACGAGTAAATGAATGGCCCAAAAGAATACAAAGGAAAGCAAACCGGACAAGTGAATGCCGAGAATGTTCCACTCGCCGCCAATTTCTCCCCAACCTGGCCACATATTCAAAAGCAAAATGTTCAGTGCCGTGCTACCCGCAAAGGTCTGGATGCCAAGCCACATGATAGCTGTAAACGCCCTTAGAAGCGCGGGGATATTCGCGCCGTATATCCCGTAAGAAGCCCGAATGATCACTGGAAACGGCAGCCCGTATTTTGTCCCCGCATGGCCGTTTAAGGCAAGAGCGCCAAATAGGATAAGTGATGCCGTAATAATGATCGCCAGCACCTGCCAAGGCGAAAGGCCGATCGCAATTAATCCTCCCACGGTCGCGTAGGTCGGTATGTTATGTATACATCCCATCCAAATGGAGGCAAAGTTCATTGCTTTCCACGTCCGTTTTTCCTGTCCCAAAGGCACCAGATCTTCATTGCTCAGCCTGTTGGATTGCTGCTGACTCTCTTTTAATTTCATAGCCGGCTCCCCTTTCCATATTGTCTATATGTCGTCACACGTTATGTTTTTTGACATTAGATGTCACTTAATATAACTGAAGAGTCAGACAATAACACTGGCTATGATATACAATTTTCCCGTTTGTATTTGAACAGCTTAAACAAGAAAAAGAGACAGACCTCAGAGCCCGTCTCTTTCTTAAGATGCAGTTTTCATTAATGCAGCAAATCTCACAGCCATTAACAGGCTTGCTCCGCCCGCTATAATCATAATGATTCCCATCATATCAAAATGGGCTGCCGTGATTTCTTTACCAAAAAGAATGCCAAGGATCACCGAAGACAAAATCGATCCTAGGTAACGGCAGGTTTGAAACAGGCCTGAAGTCGTTCCTACCATGTTGGAAGGACTCGTTTCCAGCATCGCTGCCTGAAGCGCGACATTGCCCAGTCCGTAGCCTATACCCAAGAGCGACAGAATGAGGCCTTTACCGATGGTCTGGACATTGATAAAAAAGATGGTTAAGAGCACGGCTCCAGCCGTCATCAAAAGCGCTCCCGCAAAGATCGGCTTGACGACACCAGATCGGTCGATCCATTTGCCGGTTAGAGGTGACACAACGATGCTCATTCCAGACATAAACAGCATAAACAGGCCGCTCGTTTGAACAGAAAGATGCATTTCATCCTGAAAGTAACTTGGCAAACCAAAAAATAAACAATAGAAGAAAACATTCAATAAAATAAACTGAACATACACGGCTGACAGGTTTCGCTGTGTTTTAAACAGACGGACATCAATAAACGGCTTATCCGTTTTCAGCTCGCGCCAGACAAACGCACAGAGCAGAAGCAAGCCAAGCACACCTTCAACCGCATGCGGCGACGTGCTGAACGACAGCAAAAAGGATAGAAGGAAAATGATTCCCCCGGCAAATAAAACAATTCCAAGAATATCGAGCTGCCGAATAATGGTTTTGATTCCTGCCCCTTTTTTCTGATCTTTCGGGAACATATACAGGCCCAATAAGAAGCTGAGGATAATAAACGGCAAATTAACGATAAAGATCGCCGGCCAGCCTCCCCATACAATCAAAAACCCGCCGGCTGTCGGCCCCAGCGCCGTCATGGCGGACGCAAAAATAGAGAGTACAGCCAAGGCTGAAGCTTGGCGCTCATGAATATGATTCCGAATCAAGCCGACACCTGACGGATAAATCGCACTGCTCCCCACCGATTGAAACAGCCGCATGACCAATAATGTCATAAACGTCGGCGCAAACGGCGCCCCGATGGCAGAAACCGCAACAAGAATAAGCCCGAATAAAAACAAGCGTTTCCGCCCAATCAAATCACCGAGCTTTCCCGTTACGGGCTGCGCTACGGCACTCGCCAAGTAAAACGAGGAAATCAGCCAGGAAACCGTTGTAAACGAGAGGTGAAACTCATGCTGGATGCTATGGAGCGCAAGAGAGATCATAGACGAGTTCAGCGGATTCAGCATTGTTCCCGAAGCCACAGCTGTTAAAAAAACAGCTCGGCTTTTTTTCGATAACATCATTTCACTTGTTCCAGAAACTCTTCCGTTGTCCGCGATTTACCGATTCTCGGGAAAATAAAGCGCAGTGTGGCTTCATGCTCTTCATCGCTAAATGTGGACATGGCATCTGTAATAAAAATCTGCTGATAGCCAAGCTGAAATGCCTCCCGTGCTGTGCTTTCCACCCCGATATTCGTTGCGATGCCGCACAATACAATCGTATCAATGCCGCGACGTCTCAGCTGCAAGTCTAAATCTGTGCCAAAAAAAGCACCCCATTGCCGTTTTGTCACAGTATAATCGCCATCCTGCACACCGATTTCCGGAACAAATTCGGCCCAGTCCGCCGGCATTTCCCCTGAACCTCCCTGCGCAGGCTCATCCGTTTGCGGCTTCAGGGCGTCCGCTCCATCATGAAAGGCTACATTTACAAAGCTGATGAACCCGTTATGTTTCCGAAATTCATCTACGAGCTTTTTCGCGTTCGGGACAACCTGGCCGCTTTGATCAATCGGCACAATTCCCTTTTGTAAATCAATGATAACCAATGCTGTTTTTTGAAAATCAATGTTGAGTGTATTCATCATACGTCTCCTCCTGATACTGTTAGTGTTTCTCACATTGCATATTTTACTCTTCACACTGCCTAAGTTCTTTTATGATGCTTGTGAAATTCTCAGAAGGAGCGTTTTCTCATGATTTTTCTTTTATGTAGTAGTAACAGGTTGTGCATACGAACAAACCGGCAAGCACTGTAATCATAAAGGGCGTCATCGCTTCATCACCTGCCTGCTGTCTATCGGTTCCTGCCTGAAAATGCCCATGAATTTGCGGCGGTCCATCCAAAGCAGGATAAGACACATAACCATTAATATCGTGCTAAGATCCTGCACGCCAATATCAAAACAATAGTTAATCAAGACGATGTTCACAATAATGGGCATAAAAATAACCGCCCCTAATGCAGCCGTTCGCGGAATCAGTAATAAAACAGCTGCCAGGATTTCACCAAAACCTATAAACAGTTCATAGACATGAGAATAACCGAAAAATGTCCACGCGATCGTAAACCCCTTCCCGGCAGCCGCCTCGATTTCAGGCGTCACCTCGCCAAACTGGCCAATTACCACTTTCGCCAGACCGTACACGAAAAAATTAAAGGCTAAAAACAATCGGAACGTCGCGGGAATCGACTTGCGTACCGCTTTCCTCAGCCTGCCGCCTTTATTCATCATACATCCCCCTCAGTGTATTATTTGATGTAGTACACTTAATACAGTATAGAGTATTCTAATTAATGTCAATTCCCTTTTCAGCTCATATGAATAGTTTCTTTTATAGATACAAAGTCTTATATCGCAAAAAATGCCATTCTCCTTCCTTTCCATCCCTCGATAACATTTCTCAAAAACCATGTCAGGAAATCTTACATGAAAATGTTTTATCATTCTTTTTTCTCTATAATGAAGAAATATAATAATTGCTTTTTATTCTGAAAGATACGGAGGAATGAGACATGCAAATGGGCGATACAGTTTTTATGTTCTTTTGCGCTTTACTCGTGTGGCTGATGACCCCGGGATTAGCGTTATTTTATGGAGGAATGGTAAAGAGCAAAAATGTGCTGAGCACTGCCATGCACAGTTTCTCTTCCATTGCCATCGTTTCCATCGTTTGGGTGCTGTTCGGATATACACTTGCCTTCGCACCAGGCAATTCAATCATCGGCGGGCTGGAGTGGGCAGGCCTCAAAGGGGTCGGATTTGATCCGGGAGATTACAGCGATACCATCCCCCACTCGTTATTTATGATGTTCCAAATGACGTTCGCCGTTCTGACTACAGCGATTATTTCCGGGGCTTTCGCAGAGCGGATGCGATTCGGCGCTTTTCTTTTATTCTCGGTTTTATGGGCCTCTTTGGTTTACACACCCGTAGCGCACTGGGTATGGGGCGGCGGCTGGATCGGCCAGCTTGGAGCGCTCGATTTCGCTGGCGGCAATGTTGTTCATATTTCCTCCGGGGTGGCAGGACTTGTTCTTGCCATTGTGCTCGGCAAACGGAAAGACGGTACAGCGTCTTCTCCGCATAACCTCATTTACACCTTCTTAGGAGGAGCTTTGATTTGGTTCGGCTGGTTCGGCTTTAACGTCGGCAGCGCATTGACCTTAGATGGTGTGGCCATGTACGCGTTCATCAACACAAACACCGCGGCTGCAGCCGGGATCGCCGGCTGGATCTTAGTAGAATGGATCATTAACAAAAAACCGACAATGCTCGGAGCGGTATCTGGGGCAATCGCCGGGCTTGTCGCCATTACGCCGGCTGCCGGATTTGTCACACCGTTCGCTTCCATTATTATCGGCATCATCGGCGGAGCTGTTTGTTTCTGGGGAGTATTCTCGCTTAAAAAGAAATTCGGATACGACGACGCGCTTGACGCCTTTGGCCTGCACGGGATCGGCGGCACATGGGGCGGAATCGCAACAGGATTATTCGCAACAACCTCTGTTAACTCAGCGGGCGCAGATGGGTTATTTTACGGTGATGCAAGCTTAATCTGGAAACAAATCGTCGCCATCGCCGCCACTTATGTTTTTGTATTTATTGTCACTTTCGTTATTATTAAAATTGTAAGCCTCTTCCTTCCCCTTCGCGCAACTGAAGAAGAAGAGTCACTTGGGCTTGACTTAACGATGCACGGGGAAAAAGCATATCAAGATTCTATGTGAGGAGTGACGCTATGAGCGGTCAAATGTTCAAGGTAGAAATTGTAACGCGTCCGGCAAATTTTGAAAAGCTGAAGCAGGAACTCGGAAAAATCGGAGTGACCTCTCTGACTTTCTCCAATGTACACGGCTGCGGCCTTCAAAAAGCACATACGGAGCTCTATCGAGGGGTAAAAATAGAAAGCAATGTATACGAGCGTTTAAAAATAGAAATTGTGGTCAGCAAGGTTCCTGTTGATCAAGTGACAGAGACCGCTAAAAGGGTGCTGAAAACGGGATCACCAGGTGACGGTAAAATATTTGTCTATGAAATCAGCAATACGATCAACATCCGCACAGGCGAAGAAGGACCTGAAGCACTTTAATATCGGTACGAGATTCGGACACTCCGGATCTCTTTTTTTGTGCACAGAATCCCCCCAGAAACCGCGATTCCTCTTCGAATTCTCTTCAAGCGCCGTTATTTCAGACAATCTCTATTTTTATTTGAAACTTTTCATGAGTAAGATTAGTCTACTAAATATAAAAATGTAAAAGGTGATTATTTGAACTACGAAATTTTTAAAGCAATCCATGGACTATCTCATCACAATTCAGTTCTCGATTCCATTATGGTCTTCATCACGGAATATGCCATTGTCGCCTATGCCCTTATCCTATTGGCAATCTGGCTGTTTGGGAACACACAAAGCAGAAAACATGTGCTATACGCAGGCATCACAGGAATTGCAGGCCTTGTGATCAACTATTTGATTACGCTTGTTTATTTCGAACCGCGCCCGTTCGTTGCGCATACAGTGCATACACTGATTCCGCATGCTGCGGATGCTTCATTTCCAAGTGACCATACGACAGGTGCATTAGCGATTTCTATTGCGATGCTTTTCAGAAACCGCAAAATCGGCTGGCCGCTTGTCATTTTTGGGCTTTTGACAGGCTTTTCGAGAATTTGGGTGGGACATCACTATCCGGTAGATGTATTGGGCAGCCTCGTTGTCGCCATCATTATCGGGTTCCTTTTCTTTAGATTTTCAGATCTGCTTCGCCCGTTCGTCGATTTGGTCGTGAGGATCTACGAAGCCATTATCAATAAACTGACGAAAAAACCAACCGATCAAAATTTCTAAGAAAGACAAAAGCCGGCGTCTGAAATCAAGACAGCCGGCTTTAATATTTCTCATACATCTCTTGTTTTCTTCGCTTCGCCAACACATATAAACCATAAAACAACCCAATTCCAACAGCATCGATGAGCACATCCCGGATACAACCATTCCTGCTGAAGAAGAGCTGAAGAACTTCTGTGAAAAAAGCAAACGCAAATGAGCCGGCTGCAGCTGATCTTATGCTGCCCCGCTGTTTCCACAGCAAATATGTCAGCACAAAGAAGGAAAACGCGTGTCCGATTTTTTGAATAAACGCTTCAGGTACAGTAAGCTCAGTAAAATCCATAACTAAAAATTGAGACAGATCAGGGTGCGGCTGAAAATGAAAAGCCACCGTTTGCGATACGACCATGCCGCTGAAGCTTTCCGTACAGACAGAAAGCAGGATAAAAAAGATCCAGCCTGCGAGCAATAGGCGGTTCATGACATAACCTCCTTTATAACGTACGTGCCTACATGTAACTACATAGACGGTAAAACAAAGCAAAAAGTAACAGAAAAAAACGCCCATCACAAGGATAGACGTTTTCTTCATTAAGACTGTTCAGTGTCTTCTGTTGTGCTGCTTTCTTTAGAACCAGATTTGTCAGTTGAATCATCCTTTTTCTCACCGGATTTTTCTTCTGTTCCTTTTTCAGTTGATCCGTCCTTTTTCTCGGAAGATTGCTGAATGGATTCTTCTGTTTCTTGGGTGGCAGCTTTTTCAATAGAAGAAACTGGTTTGTCCATAAAGTTTAACGGATTCATTGCAACCCCATCTTTACGGATTTCAAAGTGCACGTGGTTTCCGCTGTCTTCACTGTAAAGGTTCTTGCCAGATTTTCCGATCACTTGATTTTGTTTTACTTTGTCACCTTGCTCTACGCTTACTTCGGAAAGAGATTGATACACAGTCGATAAACCGTCGGCATGTTCTACTTCCACAACATATCCCAGCACTGGATCTTTTTCAGCTTTAACAACCGTACCGCTCAGAGAAGCAGAGACATCGAAATCTTTTCCGTCTTTCTCAGCTAAGTCAATTCCTTTGCTTAGGCTGTACGTGTTATTATAGGTAACGAGTGCTGCTTCTTTCTCTTCTTTTGCGGCATCGGTTTCATAGAACTTTTTCACAACAGAAACGTTTTCAGAATCAACAACCGGCATTGCGACATTTTCCATTGACTTTCCTACTTCAACTGCATCGTCGTTGTTGTCATATGCGGAGTTTCCGCCGTTATCAGCCAACTGATCCTTTACCTCATCATTTGATACTGATTGATACCAAAGGACAGCTGTTAAAATGACGGCCGCACTGACTAAGTAAATTGCAGGGAACACCCAGCGTTTACGAAAAAACTGCTGAAGTTTTTTGACTTGAGAAGTTTTCTTTTCTTCCTCTCTCATTGTTTCATCACCTCAGCAACATTCTGAACACTTTTCTGAAAATATATACAACCTATCCAAAAAAACTTTTTTAGATGTAGTTTGCACAGACTGAACGAAAATATGTATTTTTTTGAGAGGAGTGCCAAAAACGTATGAACATGACATTGCGTCTTGCTGAACATAGAGACTTGGAGGCTGTTGTGGCGATTTATAATTCAACGATTGCTTCTCGAATGGTAACAGCCGATACCGAACCGGTAACTCCTGAAGACCGGATGGAATGGTTTTCGGGACATACAGAGTCACGTCCGCTCTATGTGGCCGAGGATGAAAACGGAAACGTCGCTGCCTGGATCAGCTTTGAAACATTTTATGGAAGGCCAGCCTATAATAAAACAGCGGAAGTCAGCATATACATTGACGAAGCATGCCGCGGCAAAGGTGTTGGATCATATTTGCTTCAAGAAGCGCTCCGCATTGCCCCGAATCTTGGCATCCGCTCACTTATGGCCTTCATTTTCGGGCATAATAAACCAAGCCTGAAGCTGTTTGAAAAGCACGGGTTTGCAGAATGGGGACTATTCCCCGGCATCGCCGAAATGGACGGGAAAAGATACGATTTAAAAATTTTAGGGAGAGAGCTTTCATGATTAGTCTGGATAAAGATGAAAACGAAATTGAACATCATAATGAAGAAAATAGCCTTGTTGAACAGGAGACTGCACCTGTTGGACAGGAGAGCCGCCAGCTGAGCGCCTCCGCTGTCAAGTCGCTATCCGACATTGCCAAGTGGGGCAAAATTTCTGGCATCTTGTTAATCATTATGGGATCGCTTGTCACTCTGTCTGTTTTGATGACAGTGATTGGCGCCATCCCGGGCGTACTGCTCATTATTTCAGGCGTATTTTTGATGCGCTCAGCAAAAGCAGCCGCGGAAGCCGAAGGAAATCTAACCGGCAGCGCTGGCGAAAGCATGCTTGAAAATTACGGGACATTTATAAAAATGCAGCTGTTTTATGCAGCATCCAGTATCGTTACTGTCCTGATCGGGATCATTGTAGCCATTTTCGTGCTGGTGGTAATCGGCATTGCTGCTTTTGAGAACACGCCTTCGTATGATGATCCGGATTCTTATTATTATGAGGATGATCCGGTGTTTGAATAATGATGAGACAGGACAGGGCATGAGTTCCATATAAACGGAACCATGCCTATTTTATTTGACTATTCAAAGCAGGCCGGCGTAAACACCAAATCCTGAAGCAAGCATACAATAGACATCTCTAGTAGAGGAAATCAACAAAGCAACGCTGTTACCCAGAAATGAATATCAAAAAAACGGATGAAGTCGGAATCAATCCGAAACCGCACTTTTTATTTCGGGTGTCTGCATGCAAAAAAACACACCCGGATCGTCTGGAAAATCTCAACAATCCGGGTGCAGATCTTCTTTAATACATTTTTTTGCGTCTGTCTTCCTCAGTCAAAAATTCAACAAAACTCCGCATCGCAAAAGGCTCTTCCTTTATTTGTCGTGCGTAGGAGCTTTTCCGCTCTTCTGAAAGGATTTCGCTCTTTTTGATCCTGTTCAGCATATAGATGTGAACCGTTTTTTGGATTTGTTTATGCTGATAGCCTGCCTCTTTAAAAAATGCGAGCCCGAGCGCCGCCAAAAGGGCGAATATGCCTGCGCTGATCAGGGACTCCCTGTCAGCTGAAGCATGAAATAGAAAAGCAGCTAAATTAAAGAGAGAGAATGCAGCAAGCGGAATAGCAAGAAAACGGTAAATGACGGTTTTTTTCATGAAAGGCTGTACGGCCTTTTGAATTTTTTGCATTTCTGTTTTGATGAACCCCGGCATTTGTTCGACTCTGTAAAAGTTCATATAATCCTCCCCCTTTATTTGATGTTTCAAGCTTCACGAACGTTATCATATGTGTTTATTTTAACGCAGGTGCAAGCTGGTTTTAAAGAAATCTGCCCGTATTTTTCACGAAGAATCTGGATCGCCGCTCTTTATTCTTTTAAAATGTGAGTGTTATAATTTGTAATGGGAATCAGATCACTGTTATTCATGGAATACTAATGGCAATCTTCTTGATAAATATGAATGAGCGGGGTTACAAAGTGAGTATTTCTTCCATCCTTTTATCACTTTTTTTCATTTTAAATATTCTTTTGGCCATCATTGTCATCTTCAAAGAACGGCGCGATGCCAGTGCATCTTGGGCGTGGCTGCTTGTTCTTTTCTTTATTCCCGTTTTAGGCTTTATTTTATACTTATTATTCGGCCATAATCTCAGACGCAAGCATTTGTTTCAATGGGAAGACCGGAAAAAGATTGGAATTGAAAGGCTGCTGAAGCATCAGCTTGAAGATTTAGAAACCAAGCAATTTCAGTTTAACAACCGGGCAACCTTTGATAACAAAGATTTAATTTATATGCTGATTATGAATAACCATGCTGTGTTTACAGAGGATAATTCAGTTGACGTCATTACAGATGGACGGGATAAATTTCAGCGGCTGCTGAGTGACATTTCAAAGGCTAAGGATCATATCCATTTACAGTATTATATTTATAAAGGCGATGAATTAGGCAAAAAATTGCGGGACGCTCTCATCCAAAAGGCGAAAGAAGGTGTTCAGGTCAGAGTGCTTTATGATGAACTCGGGTCCAGAACGCTGAGAAAAAAGTTTTTTAAAGAGCTTCGCGAGGCTGGCGGGCATGTGGAGGTCTTTTTCCCGTCAAAGCTCAGGCCGATTAACCTGCGGCTGAATTACCGGAACCATCGAAAGCTTGTGATCATAGACGGTATGACCGGTTATGTCGGAGGCTTTAACGTCGGAGATGAGTATCTAGGGCTTAATCCGAAATTCGGTTATTGGCGGGATACGCATATCCGGCTGCAAGGAACGGCCGTGCACGCCATCCAAACACGATTCATCCTTGACTGGAACCAAGCTTCTCATCACCATACGCTGACATATATTCCAAATCACTTTCCTGATTACGGCCCAAAAGGCAACGTCGGGATGCAGATTGTCACAAGCGGCCCTGATTCGGAATGGGAACAAATTAAAAATGGCTACATCAAAATGATTTCGAACGCCAAGCGTTCCATTTTGATACAAACACCTTATTTTATCCCAGATGCAAGCCTGCTGGATGCTTTAAGGATCGCTTGCCTTTCGGGCATTGACGTTAACATTATGATTCCGAACAAGCCCGATCACGCCTTTGTATACTGGGCGACACTTTCGTATATCGGCGATCTGCTGAAAGCCGGAGCCACTGTCTATATTTACGATAACGGCTTTATTCACGCGAAAACCATCGTGGTGGATGACGAAATCGCTTCAGTCGGCACAGCGAACATTGATGTCCGAAGCTTCAGGCTGAATTTTGAGGTTAATGCATTTATTTACGATATCACCATTGCTAAAAAACTGGTTTCAACTTTTAAAGAAGATTTGCTAGTATCCAGAAAATTCACCTATGAGGAGTATCTGCAGCGCCCGTTGTGGATTCGAATAAAAGAATCCGTCTCGCGGCTGTTGTCGCCGATCTTATAAGATGCGTAAACCCCCGGCCTTTACGGCCGGGGGTTTTCCTGATGGTCACAGTAAATGATGATTGCCTCCCGCAAAAAAGCGGCAAGACCTTCTCCATATTGATTGATTGAATCGGTAAATCGCTCGTCAGTGATATACACTTCCCCGAGTCCTCTGAAAATGTCGAGTGTGCAATCGTAATGATATTGGCAAATATGATCGCGAAATGCCCCCACAGCGGCCTGAATCTCTGCATCATCGGGCCCATGCTTCATTCGCGCCGCAATTCGTCTGTAAATCGAATCAAATTCAGCCATGATCGTGCGCCAATCATCTGCCGAGTATGCAGATGTCCTTTTCTCTGTTTCTTCTGCGATTTCCTTTCCATACAGCTTTCTGACTTCATCAGCGTATGTCTGCTGGTGCTCTTCAATGTCTTTCATGCTTAATCCGGCAAATAAATCCCTCTTATTCATCGTTTCCCCTCCATCAACGGACAAAAGCGTCCTGTCAATTGTTTGAATCATCTCATCCATTCTTTGTTTTTTCTTCATCAATATCTCCTTTTGCGACTGAAGTGCCGCTTTCCGGTCAAAATTCGGATGATCCAGCATCTCTTTAATCTCATCCAGACGAAACCCGATTTCCTTGAAAAATAAAATCTGTTGCAGTCTTTCCAGGTCTGCGTCACTGTACAAACGATACCCAGCATCAGTAAGCGCTGAAGGATTCAGAAGCTCAATATTGTCATAGTGATGAAGCGTCCGAATGCTAACGCCTGATATCTCCGCCACTTGTTTAACTTGATATTTCATACATAACACCTCCTCTTTTTTATCGTAAACAATCACGCAACGTTAGGGTCAATCCCCAAAATGTTATTTTCTATATACAAAACTTCTCACAAATAGTGTATAAAAGAAAAGTGAGTATTTTTTTGTAAAGGGGAGCCAGTATACATGAATCCTGAAACAATGAACAAAACCCTCATCAGCATTTCGAAATGGGGAAAAGCTACAGGCATTTTATTTATTATTATGGGCGCAATTACCGCGCTTTCAGGCGCGTTCTTTTTTCTAATCGGTGCCGTGCCAGGCGTACTGCAAATTATTTCCGGTATCTTTTTGATGAGGTCAGCTAGGGAAGCAGGCCAAATGGCTGAACACAATAGCGGACAGTCTGAAGACTTAATGCTGGAGAATTACGCGAAATTCGTAAAGATGCAAGGGATTTATTTGATCGTAAGCATTGCTGTATCCATTCTTGCGATTATCGCCTTCTTCATCTTTTTAATGCTTGGGATTGCTGACGGCCTTTTCAGCGATACGTACAGCACTTATTAATGAGAAAAACCCGGAGCTGGCTCCGGGTTTTTTATTATTCCGCTTCGCTTACCACTGTGAAGCGTTCATTTTTGTGTTCGGGATGTTCAAGCTCGTCCAACACGGCAATGGCATAATCTGCATAGCTGATATAGCTGTCTCCTTTTGCATTTACGATGACATTGTCTTTTCCTTTTTGGTAAGAGCCAGTCCGTTTTCCTGCTGGATCAAAAAATGCCGCAGGACTGAGGAACGTCCAGGAAATGGAGTCTGTCTGCTGCAAATCTTTCAGGTTCTCGCCTTGATTTGATGCAGTTGGCAAATATTCTTTCGGAAATTCCGGCGTATCCATTAAACGGGTTGTTTTGGCTTCATCAACAAACAGGCTTCCCGCTCCGCCAACAACAAGCAATCTTGTGTGCTTCGCGTCCTTTAAAATGCTGATGAGTGCTCTTCCTGCTTCAACATGAAGATGTTCTTGGCCGGGTGCTGCTCCAAAAGCGTTTACGACCGCGTCGAAAGGCTTGATGTCTTCCGCAGTCAGTTCAAACACATCTTTTTCCAAAATCGCTACGTCTTGCTCCTGCACTTTTGAAGCGTTTCTGACGATGGCTGTCACTTCATGGCCTCTTTTTTTCGCTTCTTTCAAAATCTCGTTTCCCGCTTTCCCGCTTGCGCCTATAATACCAATTTTCATTTTTCATTTCCTCCTTATTTGTAACAATTTTAGTTACATGTTAGCGGTGAGAAGTCATCCCTTTTGATTAAAAGAGATGATTCATAACATCTTTTAATGACTTGCTTGCCAGTTCATTTTCCATCGCTCTTTGCACACTTTCAAACGTTTCATCCAGAGCGTTCTGAATTTTTTTCCCTACCGGACATTTCGGATTCGGGTTTTCATGAACCGCAAAGAGTTCTTCTTGCTTTTGGACAGCCCGGTACACTTCTAAAAGAGAAATATCAGCAGGATCTTTTTTGAGGCTTGCACCCGGCACCCCGGCGCGTGATGTGAGAATATCAGCTTTTTTCAGCAGGCTGATCATTCTTCGCACAACTACCGGATTCGTGTTGACACTGTCTGCAATGATTTCTGAAGATGTTTTTTCATCCATCGAGATGAGGGATAAAATATGAATGGCAACAGCAAGACGGCTGTTAATCATGTTTTTTCACCACCGTTGTAACTATAATAGTTACATTTGATTCGTTTGTCAACATCTAATATACACTAAATACATGGGTTTTGTGCACCGTTTTTAGTCAATAGAACGGCCGGATGCACTCCGGCCGCGTCTTATCAAAATAAGAAATATCTTTGTCCAAGTGGGACATAATCGACAGGCTGGCAAGACAATTCCTCCCCGTCAGCAAAGACCTGATAGGTTTTTGGATCAATCTCAATCTTCGGCAAAGCCGAATTCAGCTTCATATCCAGCTTGCTCAGCTTTCTGATATTTTTGACTGGAGAAATCCTTTTTTCCAGCCCTAAGCTTTCCGCCACACCACGCTCTATGCTTGCCTGAGACATAAATGTAATCGAGGTTGAGCGGTTGGCTTTTCCGTAAGACGCATACATTTGGCGCATGAAAACCGGTTCAGGAGTCGGGATGGACGCGTTCGGATCTCCCATTTGCGCACGTGCAATCATGCCGCCCTTTAAGACCAGTTCCGGTTTCACGCCGAAAAATACCGGGTCCCACAGAACGAGATCAGCAAGCTTCCCTTTTTCCACCGAGCCGACCTCATGGCTGAGCCCGTGCGTAATTGCCGGATTAATCGTGTATTTGGCAATGTACCGTTTTGCGCGCACATTGTCATTCCCGTTTTCACCGGCAAGAGCGCCGCGCTGTTTTTTCATTTTATCGGCTACCTGCCATGTTCGGATGATCACTTCACCGACCCGCCCCATCGCTTGGGAATCCGATGATGTCATGCTGATCGCACCTATATCATGGAGAATATCCTCCGCGGCAATCGTCGCCGCCCTGATTCTGGAATGGCTGAATGCCACATCTTCAGGCACTTTCGCATCTAAATGGTGGCAGACCATCATCATGTCAAGATGCTCATCCATCGTATTAACGGTATAAGGAATGGTTGGCGTTGTAGATGACGGCAGAATGTTCGCGTAAGAGGCGAGCTTCATAATATCCGGAGCGTGACCGCCGCCTGCCCCTTCAATGTGATAAGTATGAATAACCCGGTCCCCGATCGCGTCGAGCGTGTTTTCCAAAAAGCCCGCTTCGTTAATCGTATCGGTATGGATGGCAACTTGAATATCAGCCTCGTCCACGACTTCCATACACGTTTTAATGGCGCTTGGCGTCGTTCCCCAGTCTTCATGGAGCTTAAGACCGATGGCGCCTGCTTCCACCTGCTCGATCAGCGGCGCTTTATCGGATGCATTCCCTTTTCCTAAGAAGCCGACATTGATCGGAAACTCCTCGGCCGCTTCCAGCATCCTCGCCATATACCACGCCCCGGACGTACATGTTGTCGCTTTGCTTCCTGTAGCGGGTCCTGTTCCGCCTCCCAAAAGGGTCGTCACACCTGAAGAAAGCGCAACTTCCATCTGCTGAGGACAAATAAAATGAATGTGCGTGTCCACTCCCCCGGCTGTTAAAATTTTGCCTTCACCGGAAATCACCTCTGTCCCCGCTCCGATGACCATGTGCGGATCGACTCCATCCATGATATCAGGATTTCCGCTTTTTCCGACACCGACAATCCGGCCGTCTTTCACACCGACATCCGCTTTGACAATGCCTGTGTAATCCAATAGCACGACGTTGGTGATAACCAAATCCAAAGCGCCGTCCTTCCCTGTGATTCTGCCGTTTTGGCCCATGCCGTCTCGGATAGTTTTTCCGCCGCCAAAGATCATTTCTTCACCGTATACTGTGAAATCCTTTTCGACTTCGATCCATAAATCCGTGTCGCCCAATCTGATTTTATCGCCCGTTGTCGGGCCAAACAGTTCCGCATATTCCTCCCGTGACATTTTCATCGGATTACACCCTCCATCCAGCCGGCTTGTTTTAAGTTGGCCAACGTTTTTTCTTTGCCGCGTTCATCGATAAACGTGTCGGCCATTCCGTTCAGCCCTCTAATTGTCTTGCGTCCTCTGATTTCCACTAGTGAGACCGTTTTCTGCTCTCCCGGCTCAAAACGGACCGACGTGCCTGATGGAACATCAAGACGCATGCCGATCGCCAGCTCACGGTCAAATAATAAAGCCCCGTTGGCCTCCGCAAAATGAAAATGCGAACCGACTTGAATGGAGCGTGATCCGGTGTTTTTTACCGTTACCTCCCGTATCTCACGGCCTTCATTAATCGTAATGGTTCCCTCAGCAATTTGAAATGCTCCCGGCTTCATGACTTCACCTCCGCAGAAATTGGCTGATGTACCGTAACAAGCTTTACACCATCCGGAAATGTGGCCTCCACCTGAATGCTGTCCAGCATCTCAGGCACACCCTCCATCACATCTTTTTCCGTTAATACATGGCGGCCGGCTTCCATCAGCTCTGCTACTCCCTTCCCATCACGTGCGCCTTCCATAATAAAGCAGGTGATATAAGCAGCAGCCTCAGGATAGTTCAGCAGAACGCCCCGCGCCTTTCGCTGTTTGGCTAATTCCCCCGCTGCAAAAATGAGCAATTTCTCTTGTTCAACTGGTGTCAGTTTCATCTGTAGTCCTCCTTCTTTTGTCATATAAAGCAGATGCGGCTACTACGAATTTGCGGAACAGTCAGGCGGGACATCACCTCCCTTTCTTCGAGAATGGGGGTCATACGGTAAGATGCCTTTCAAAGCGGCATGCCGTTTCTTCATCAGCCTTGCCATGGTCAACAACCGTTCCCCTGTCGATCACGGAAAGATCAGATTAACGCGTTTTCCAGACTGCGCTCGACTAAGATAACAAATGTCTTTTTTTCTGGAAATTTCTATAATAACTTGTCTGACTAGTTCGACAATTAAAATCTGAATTCCTTCCAATTGTTTATTAAGTAAAATATTTTTCAGATTTACCATCAGCGCTCTGGTGATTGCAAGCTGCTGCTGTTGACCGCCTTTTCGTTTTGAACAAACGTTTGATTAAAACAAATAGCCCCCTCTGTTTAGCCGGAGTCGGCCTAATACAGCGACAATCTGCCCCGGGCGAAGCTAAGGCTGTGCAAAACCATCGATTGATCATAACCAGACGTTACATTCCTGATGGCAGCCCGTTGTTTTGCTCCGCAACCGGAAGCATGGCATGGAGGCCAGTCTGAGGCGCCGACCTCCACGATACCGAGAACCCGACTATTGCCATTAACTCCGCATCATGGACGGTCACTTCGCTGATCGCCACCGTTCCTCTTAATGAGTGAAGAATTCCGGCCTTCACTGAATCCCCGCTTGTGTCGATATCAACTGTTTTCTCGCACTCCCGTGGCTTCCGACACTTTCTTCGGTGCAGTACATTCCGTCATCAAAACCCCTTTGTTTGATTTCTTCAAATGATGTTATAAAAGTTTACAACTTATGTCATCATTATATAGAAGAGGCCTATTAATTCAAAGAATATTTAAAAAATTTAGTTACCTTGACCAAATCAGCTTCTTTTTTTGTTATATTTATTCACATCAGAAAAAGCGAAAAAAAAGACAAGAAACATTTCGTTTCCTGCCTCTTCCGTACGATTAATCTTTATCTGAAAATTTATCCTTGGCTTTCCCGATATCCTTTTGGATTTCGCCTTTTGCCTTATCTTTTTTGCCTTCAGCCTGCATGTCCGTTCTGTCAGCCATATCTCCGACTTTATCCTTCACTTCTCCTTTGGCTTTATTGAAGCCGCCCTTCATTTTGTCTTTTACACTATCGTTACCCATGTTAATTCTCCCCTCTCAATTATGTGTGTACTTGTTAACTTCCCGATCTGAGAGGCAATAAACATTCTAATGTTATTTATCGATTTCGTAGCGCTCTCCGTAACGGAGCACCTTGTATATCGCCAGCCCGTCTGATGACTTTTTCTCCGAATATCGGACCGGCAGCAGGGCAAAAAACACATAATACGTAGAAAAATAGACAAACTGATAGAAAAACACATTCGGCTTTAATACACTGTGTATAATCAGCAGATTGATTGCAAAAATCGTGATGAGGTTAAACAAGCAGCCCCCTGCATACACGAGTGCATTTGAGAATCGATTGTCAATTTTCAACTCCCCGTACCGGCAAAAAGAATCGATAAAATAAATCGTTCTGAACCGTATGGGTCCAATTTTAAGCAGCGTTTTTCCCATGCCTATATCCAACGATCCCTTTCCGCCAAAAATAAAAGCCATAAAGCTGTGCCCTGAAACATGTATAATCTGTACAAGCGGCAGAACAATGAGGAAAGACCACAGAAACTTCACCATATCATTAAAACCAAACATTGAATTCCCCCTCACATGCATATCTGCATCCCAAAACGGCTTTTGTTCAAAAAACAGTGCTGTAGCGATTTTTCCTGTTCTCCCCGGAAATAAACGTTCCGATGCTCCCCTTTTTTTGCATAAAAAAAAACCATCTGCCAGCAGATGGTTTTGTCTCATACTTCATATAAACAATCGTTCCTTTGAATCATCTCTCTCATGCTGACCGCTTTTTCATAAAAATACACCGCTTCTTTATATTGTTCGCGATGACTGAAATAAGAGGCAGCATCTAAAGCAAATTCTTCAATATATACATACAGGCCCTTTTCTTCCATATAATCAAATACTTCTTGAATCATATTCAAATTGACAGATTCCACATATAATGCCTGCAGAAATTTATATTTTGCCAGACTGAAGAAGTCGTTTCGTTTTTGGGCAATGGCAATCCCTTTTTCATAGTACCGTATCGCGGCTTCGCTATCTTGTTTTTTGAAAAGAACGCGAGTCAGGCTGAAGAGCGCTTTTGGAAGCTGTTCCAGCTGATAATCCTCGAAGACAGGAAGCGCTTTTTCAAAGTATTCGGCGGCCTGATCCAGCTCCCCCTTGTCATCATAGCAATTACCAATATTATAAAGGGCTGATCCGATCAAACGGGGCTGTCCTTCCAATAAAGCAAGGCGATACGCGTCATCTAAATGTTCAAGCGCTTTTTCATAATTTCTGTAGTCAATGTAGTTTCCTGATATGACGAAATGGCATTGAATTCTTCTGACTCTGTAAAAATCGTGAGCCTTATACGTCTCCAGCGCCTGTACGGCATGGTTCATGGAAAAGTGCGTCTGCTTCATAATATAAAAGACTTCCGCCACTTTAAAATGAAATTCCGCTCTTTCAATTTCATCTTCTACAAACGCAAGCATCTTCTCAGCTTTCCGATAAAAGGATATAGCCGAGATGTAATTGTTCTGTTCAAATTCGTACATTCCTCTAAACAAGTGAAAATAATACTCAGATAATCCGGAGATGCTGTCCTGATTGCTTTCCAGCGTTTTGATCAATTCACGATATTGAAGCTGAGATTCCTCGTGCAGGTCAGGCTTTACATAATCCAGCATAATTTGGTGCCGGTAGCTGATCAGCTGATAATACAGGAGAAGCAGCTGATCCTCTTCCATCTGTTCGATATCTAGATCAATTTCTTCTTTCAGTTTTACGGCATCAGCCACTTGAAATGCTAAAATGTGCTTATACCACTTATTGATTTTCACTCCTACTTGAGATGACGGGATCTCGTACGCGGCCATGCCCCTCCAACCCTTTCTATTTTCTAATTGGTTATATTTTATCATAATGTATGGCTTTGGAATTAAATTTTCTTACAATGATTCCTTCTTTATGCCTATCCTTATATATTTCGGTTTTTCTACGTATTTTTTGCACTCGGATTCTAATAAAAAAGCTTACCGGACAGTGCCGATAAGCTTTTGACTTCAAATTAACCGCCAATATAAGACATTTCCACTTTCTTTTTGCCAGATGCTTTTGATAGCGTACGATCGACTGAATACTGATCGATCCGATTTTTCCATACTGTCCCGATCATTTCTGATAGTTCGTCATCACTTAATTCCTGGCGAACCGGAGCTCTGAGGTCAAATCCGCTTGAAGCGAATAAGCAGGTAAACAGCTCTCCTCTCGCAGAAAGACGGGCTCTGTTGCAAGATCCGCAGAATGCATCAGATACAGATGATATGACGCCAATTTCTCCGGAGCCGTCCAAGTAGCGGAATCTGGAAGCCACTTCGCCTATATAATTAGGCGCTATCGGCTCAACCGGCATGTGTTTATTGATCAAATCTATGATTTCCGCCTTTGTCATGACGTCTTTCTTTTCCCATTGGTTGGTGTTGCCTACGTCCATAAATTCAATGAATCTCAGGATATGCCCTTTTTCTTTAAAATAACGGGCCATAGGCAGTATATCTTTTTCATTGACGCCCTTTTGAACGACCATATTGATTTTAACACCGAGCCCCGCTTGCTTCGCCGCTTCAATGCCTTCCAGCACCTTGCTGACAGAAACACCGCGCCCGTTTATCTTCTTAAAACGCTCGTCTTCTAAAGAATCAAGGCTGATCGTAACCCTTTTCAGCCCAGCCTCCTTGAGCCTCTTAGCATAAACAGGCAGCAGTGATCCGTTTGTCGTCATCGCGATGTCACGAATACCCGGTATGCGGGCCAGTTTTTTGATTAATTCCGGCATATCCTTTCTCATGAGGGGCTCTCCGCCGGTCAAGCGGATTTTTTCAACGCCAAATCTTGTGACAAACAATGTCGCAAGCCGTTCCAGCTCCTCAAATGAAAGCAGCTCCTCTTTCTTTAAAAAAGGATAATCCGGGCCGAATAATTCGGCGGGCATACAGTACGTGCATCGGAAGTTGCAGCGGTCTGTAACAGAAATGCGAAGGTCTCTCAGCGGTCTGTTTCTTTTATCCAACATCTGACGCGACTCTGTAATCATAGCTACAGCCCCTTCCTACTCCCTGATTCTCTCAGGGTGTGTATATACATTAAATGATCCGTTTCTGACAAATCCAATCGCTGTGATATTCAATTCTTCAGCCATTTGAATCGCAAGCTCCGTCGGGGCCGATTTGGAAATGACAATCGACACGCCGATTTTGGCCGCTTTTAACAGGACCTCTGATGAGATTCTGCCGCTGAACACAATCAGTTTGTCGCGTACGGACATCCCGTTTAGAAGGCAGTGTCCGTATAGTTTATCAAGTGCGTTGTGCCGACCGATATCTGTGCGCATCAACAGAAGCTTCTCTGTGTCGCAAAGCGCCGCATTATGGACGCCTCCCGTATCCTGAAACGTCCCGCTCCCTTGCTGCATGTCTTTCATAAGCGCCAGACATGCCTCAGGCGATATCTTGATTTGGCTGACAGCCGTCTTGGCTGTTTTGACATCCTGCTGAAAATAAAAATGACGGCCCTTTCCGCAGCATGAGCCGATCACCCGTTTCGTATAATCCTTTTGATCCAATGTCTCAGGGTGAACGAGGTCGACATATACAAAACCGAGACTTTCATCTATTGTAAACCTTTTAATTTCTTTTTGAAATCGTATAACACCCTCTGATGCGAGAAATCCGATGACAAGCTCTTCGATATGCTCAGGCGTACAAACGAGCGTCACAAATTCACTGCCATTCAGTATCACTGTCAAAGGGAATTCCGTCACCATCCGGTCTTCTACTTTGCTTATTTCCCCTTGTTCATAGCGCCATACATCCCTGACCGCAGTTACTTTATCGTTCAATGTCTCTTCCCCTCCGCAATGTTCCTGCCTTTATATTTTTTCACACTCCTCGGATTTTGTCGAATTCTGAGACACAAAAAGAGCCCTCTATATAAAGGGCTTTTACAGGATGTGATGACGGCGGTGTTTAGGCAGGACGCCTAAGCATTTAGCCGCCGTTCCTTTTATAACACGTGAGCACCAATGTGCATTGACAACGAACGCGGGGTTTGTCGACACGCTGAGACACCTCTGTATAAAGGACTCTATGTTTGATTATGCTGATTCTTTTTCAGAACCGTAAACAGCACAATAGCTGCGATCAAGGTGAGAATGCTGACAAAAAAGAAGGCTGCCAGTTTTAGAAGAACACCAAGCAATATAAATGCAACGGTGGCTATAAGAAAAATCATTCCGAATAATTTCATATGTTCAACCCCTTTTTAGGGTATCATTCCCGCCCAAACTGTTTTTAAACCAATAAAAAAGGCGCCTGGGGGAGCGCCTGATCTTTAGGTTCCTTACTCAGTAAATTTTTGTGCTTCTTTTTCCCAAGCCTGTTCGAACTCATCCGCACTGTTCGCTGAAATATATTCTCCGCCGCCAGCGACAGCTGCTTGTTTCATCTCTTCATTACCCTTGACATCAAAGTTGAAGCCAATGATGTTTACAATCGTATCCACATTTGATGCACGGAGCTTTTCGATTTCCGCCGCAGGGTCTCCGCCGCACGTTTCTTCACCGTCAGTGATTAAATACACCACGTTTTTCCCGTCTGCGTCAAATGCTTCAAATTCTTTTCTTGTGTCTGCAAGTGCTTTGGCAATCGGTGTCCATCCAGTCGGCTTGAGCTCACTCAATGAATTGTCAAACAGAGACCCTTCATATGGATGAAGGCCGTAAATGGTTTCCGTCGTACTGCACGAAAGGGCTTTACCGGACAGTTTATTGTTCCCTGCATGCCCGAAAACGCGAAGCATAAGATTTGTATCCTTTGGAAGAAGTTCGGCAAAAGATTTTACTGATTTTTTGGCAATGTCTATTTTGCGCTCTCCTCCTGTTTTTTGAACCATGCTTCCGCTTCCGTCAAACAAAACAGCTACATTTGTATCAGCCTGTTTCTCAGCGGCAAAAGACGGGGAGGCAATGGAAACAGTCAACAATCCAATGATACCGGCAGCCAGCAATTTTTTCATATGATTACTTCCTTTCTTTTTCATATTTTCCAACTATATGTTGGATTCTTCTTTATGCTAGAATACGAAAATGCAAAAAGATATAGGACATGCTGCCTTTTGTGCTGCTTTCACGATCTGTCCAAAATCGCTTGAAATGCCGTTCATTTTTAGCCATTTCCGCCCAGAAAGCATAAACAGCTTGTGTGATCATTCATTCTTTTTTCGCCTTGATTATGACAGAAAAACGGAAATCTGCTACTATGCTACAGGCAGACAGCTAATTAGTTTTGAAGTTTTTGTTACATACAAAAAGAGGCTGACCATCACCAGCCTCTTTTTTCTTATTTAGATAACATTAGTGATTGCTGAGTGAAAATTTTCTCAACATCTTTTTGGGTATAAGCCGGGAAGTATTCACCGCCGCCTACTTTCGCAATTGCGTTCAGCTGGCCTTTGTATCCCTCTTTATAATCAAAGCCGATCACATTAACAGTGATATTGTCTTTTTGCAGTTCCTTTGCTGTTTTAATCGGGTTTCCTCCGCACGTTTCCTCACCGTCTGTCAACAGATACACCACTTTTTCCCCTTTTGCATCAAGCTGGTCAAAAGAAGATTTCGCCTCGTTCAGCGCTTTGGCAATTGGCGTCCAGCCAGTCGGCCCAATTGTATTGAGAGAATTGAGGAAGCTTTGCTCGTTAAAGCTTTGGAAGCCGTATACGTTGCGAATGGCTTCACATGACTGAACTTTTCCGGAATTTTTATTGTTTCCTTCAGAGCCAAACACGCTCATTTTCACCTGAGTTCCTTCTGGCAATGAGCTCGCAAACTTTGAAATTTCTTTTTTGGCTGAATTAAATTTAGATACACCATCTATTCTTTTCGCCATACTTCCGCTGGCATCAAGCAAGACCGCCACGTTCGCCGGCGCTTTAGCCTCCGTTTCTGTCTTTTCAGCTGCAAAAGCAGGTGAAGTTAATCCAAAAAGCAATCCTGTCATCATGATCAGTGAAAATCTTTTCTTCATGTTCGTACCCCTTTACCAATTTGTTTCTGCGTGCAGATGTTCAACGCTGAACATAATCTATCGTAATCAACAAAAACCGAGAAATAAATAGGGCGGGCTTCCCCATTGCTGTTGTTTACTTTTGCATAGAAACCTATGTTTTTATTAGTGATTTCCACCTAACGCCCCTATGAAAAGAGAAGATTGTCCGCCTTTCGGCTTTCGTTATATGAGTCTGTCGAAGTCTGTCGACAAATGTGGATGACTTTACCACAATCTCAAAGCCTGAAATCAGGAAAAAAGGACTGATCCTTAAAGACGGTCAGAAGCTCCTCTAAACCGTTTCAGCTACTCTTAGATAAAAGATATTCAGGAACAGAAAAAGACGCCCAATGAGCGTCTTTTTCTACTTTTTCGCCATATATTTATTCAAAAACGCATCTGCCTCAGAAATTTGTGTGCCTTGGTAATAGTACTTTACAATGTCATCAACCGTTTTGCCTTCTTTGGCCATAAAATTCGCTCCGTATTGGCTCATCCCCACACCGTGGCCAAATCCTCTCGTCGTGACTGTAATTGTGTCTCCATTTCGCTTCCATTCAAAATCGGCGGAGTTGAGACCCAACTTTTCACGTATGTCTCTTCCTTTCAGCGTCTTGCCGTTAATGACGGCAGTTGCGACCTGGTGGCCCGGTGTCTCGCCGGTAATCTTCCCTACTGCGCTAGATCCATCCAGCTTGACGCCAAGCTTTTGCTGAAATTCTGCCGCTGTAAAGGTTTTCGTTGCCTTATATTTCGGAGACTTTTTATCCCATGGGCTTTTGACGCTTTTTAAATATGGGATAGCACTTGTCCAATAAGCTTCTGCATTCTCTGTGTAGCCGTTGCTTGTGGAGAAAAAGGATGCTTCAATCGGCTGGTTGTTGTACGTTAAGATTTTGCCTTGCGTACTGGCTACCGCATCTGTGATTTTCTTCAGTTTTGTCTCATAGCTTGTGCCCCACTGTTTTTTCAGCTCCGCTTTGCTTTTATACACCTGGAACATCTGTGTATCATCCACCAGTGAGCCTTTAGGAGCTTCTACCGCTGAATTTGACACCATCAGTCTGACAATAAATGTTCTGGCGGCAAGCGCCTGGGCTTTCAGCGCTTCAGGTTTAAAGGTTGCCGGCATTTCGGAGGCGACGACTCCAATCACATACTCTTCAAGCGGAATGTTTTCTACGGATTGATTTGCGGTTCGATAGACGGGAATAGAAACAGGTGATGCTTTCAATGTTTCTGCTCCTTTCGATGCTGGTTTCGTGCTGACTGCTGTCTTTTCTGATTCTACGCTGGCCCCCGCTTCCTTATTATGCTGGAATGGTATAACCAAGAGTGTGGGAACCAAGAGAATCAATGCACATAGTACGGATAGTGTGATTGCGAATTGTTTCATATTCAGCTGCCTCCTGCTCGGGATTCGACTCTAGTCTAGTCTATGGGCAGGGACAAGCTAATATGACTCTCGTTTTGGACAGAAACTTTATTTGTCATTTACGTATTCTTTTTTGCTATTTTGCGCATAATGATGATAATACACAAAAAATAAAAAACCAGTATGCCAGAGTGACATACTGATTTTCAAGTAAGTTTATGCATTTAAGTCAGAAACGACTTCTTTATTCTCTTGCTCAGAAGCAGACTCATCATTTACACGTTCGATGTCTGCGCCCAGAGCGGCAAGCTTCTGATGGAAATCAACGTAACCGCGGTCTAAGTGCTTCAATTCAGTAACACGTGTGTGACCTTCAGCCACTAACCCCGCAAGAATCAGCGCTGCACCTGCACGCAAATCAGTCGCTGCAACTTCAGCTCCCTGAAGCTGTACAGGACCGTTAATGATGACAGAACGTCCTTCAATCTTGATATCACCATTCATACGGCGGAATTCTTCCGCATGCATAAAACGGTTTTCAAAAACGGTTTCTGTAATCATGCTTGTGCCGCTTGCACGAAGCAGAAGCGCCATCATTTGTGACTGCATATCAGTCGGGAAGCCCGGGTGAGGCATTGTTTTGATGTCAATCGGTTTAAGCTCTTTCGGGCCGATGACACGCAGACCTTCACCTTCATCCTTAATTGTTACACCCATCTCTTCCATTTTTGCAATTAAAGAGGTGAGGTGCTCAGGAACCGCTCCTTTTACTAATACGTTTCCTTCAGTGATTGCAGCAGCAACCATAAATGTGCCCGCTTCAATACGGTCAGGAATAATATGGTGTTTTACGCCGTGAAGCTTTTCGACTCCTTCAATTTTGATGGTGCCGGTGCCAGCTCCGCGGATTTTTCCGCCCATGCCGTTGATATAGTTTGCTAAATCAACGATTTCGGGTTCTTTTGCCACGTTTTCCAGCGTTGTTGTTCCTTCAGCTAGAGCGGCTGCCATAATCAGGTTCTCTGTAGCTCCTACACTTGGGAAGTCCAGATAAATTTTTGCGCCTTGCAGTCGGCCTTTTACTTCAGCTTCAATGAAGCCATTACCGACTTTGATTTCTGCGCCCATTGCTTCAAAACCTTTTAAATGCTGATCAATCGGTCTGGAACCAATTGCGCATCCGCCCGGAAGTGCAACTCTTGCATGACCTGTACGCGCAAGAAGCGGCCCCATGACAAGCACAGACGCACGCATTTTACGAACATATTCAAAAGGTGCTTCAGTTTGCAAAGCGTATGAAGCATTTACAGTCACTTCATTATTTTCAAAATGCACATCTGCTCCTAAATGACGCAACACTTCGTTAATTGTATATACATCGGAGAGCGTAGGTACATCACAAATTACGCTTTTTTCTTCACTTGCTAATAAAGATGCAGCGATAACAGGTAAAACGGCATTTTTAGCGCCTTCAACTTTGACTGTGCCGTTTAACTTCTGACCGCCGCGGACGATGATTTTTTCCAAGGTATTCCCCTCCGCGTCCCTAAATTCTCTATATTAATATTCAGTCGTAACGATTGGTGTGCCAACCGTAACGGTATGTTTTCCGCCCATTCCTGCACTTCTAAGTGCAATTTGCAAATTCATTTTATGTTTCGAGGTCATAATGTACTCTTCCCACTCATCTGTAAACGCAGAAATAGAAACGAAATTTGGCTCAACTACATGTTCTACTGATCTTGCTTGAAATTCATTTAATAACTGATTTGCTTTTTTTTGCAAAACAATATTCATATTATCATCTAAGTGACCATTTAGACAAGTAAAAATAACTACTTTTTCTTGGAATATCCCAAGTGTCTCCCGTTCAAACTGTTCATATGTATCATTCCAGCTATCCGGTGTCTCTAGACTCATTTGCTCATATAATAAATACGAAGTTGGATTGTGTTTTTTGAGGGTTGTGACAAGCTGCAGTCTAAAAGAAGTACGATTTTTTTTGTCAGTATATGTGCCAATTGCCTTTATCATTTTATCTTCCCGTGCAATCACCCAATCATATTGACGATACTCTTGTTTTAAACGTTGCACTTTTTGATAAAATTCTTTTTCGGTCAGTGACAAGTTTTGTTTTGCATGCAATGTCCACTTATCTATTGACACATCTTGACGTTCCATCCCCTCTGCCATCTGTGCTAACGGCGTTAATTCACTCGCATGAATGGTATGGAAAACAGCAATGACGAAGCTTAACATGACGGAAATGATAATAGCGTGGCTTACTTGTTTTTTCTTCATGTTCATCTCTCCCCCTTATCCCCAGTTTTACCGGAGGCAAGAGGCGCCATACGTAAAAATCTTCGTCAAAACTCGAGCTATTCGCTTCAACCCGCTTCTCCCAACCATTTAATAATGTTCAAAACCTATTAAAATAGATAGGGAAGCTGCTGTGAATAATTGAGGTAATCTAAAAAGAAATTGGCAACGGCCGTTCCAATGGCGATTGTCAGCAAAATCATCAGGAGTCTTGCCTGCACGACTTTGCCTTTTTTGATTAACGGATCTATATTGACGGCTTGCAACGCCCACCAAGTCACTGCTATAAAAATCAGGTGAACGACAATGCCGATTGCAGCCTGCTGTCCCAATACACTCATCTATTACACTCCTTTCTCTGCGTTCATACCCTTTCTTATTATATAAGAAGCACAGATAAAGATGATACATTTTATACAGAACGGAATAATCAGCCAAATCTAGGGCTAATCCCCGCTTAAAGTGCGATTCTTTTACATGGTATACTTTATTGGAAAGGAGCTGGCAAATGTGAATCATTCTTTTTTTCAGCCTGAAAAGCAATATGGTGAGGACCTGCCAATTTTTGATCAGGAATGGGAAGCAATTGCATTCTATTATGATTATAGACAGTCACAGATTGAAGAACTGAATGAATTGTGTCAGTTTTTTAACATTTCTCTTACCTATACGAGAGAAAGCCTTGAAGAGCTTGAAAACCTCTATTTTCAAAGTATACAAGAACTTTTGCTTGCTGATTGGAATCTTCCTATTGAAGAATTCGAGAAAATGATCAGTGTTTATCTTATAGATTGTGTGATTGCCCGCCATGAAGATGCTGAATGGGTTGTAAAACCTTATCCCTATAAAGACGGCGCTTATACACTTGGCTTTAGAAGACATCGCAAATCGTGGCATACAATGAATGCCTGTGATGGTTTATACCTGCGTCCAAAAGAGGATCGCCCGTTGCTGTCGCTGTTTGATTCTCTTGTGCGTTCATAAAAAAATCCTTCTCATAAAGAGAAGGATTTTTTCTTATTTCCCTGCTACATCCAATCTGTTCAAAGCCCGCTGTAACGCAAGCTCAGCCCGACGAATGTCAGTATCATCTGATTGAGAATTCAAACGCTCCTGCGCCCGCTGGCGTGCAGCTTCAGCGCGCTCTTTATCGATGCCTTCCGCTGTCTCGGCAGCCTGGGCAAGGATGGTGACATGATCAGGACGGACTTCTACAAAACCGCCGCTGACGGCAACCATTTCAGTCTGCCCGTCTTTTTTCAGACGGACAGCGCCGATTTTAAGAGGAGCCACGGTTGGAATATGGCCTGGCAAAATACCGAGATCGCCGCTTTCGGCTCTCACACTCACCATTTCGATATCCGCATCGTATACTGGGCCGTCGGGAGTAACGATATTGACTTTAACGGTCTTCATGCTTTTACCCTCCTAGGACCAGATTAAACTTCTACACCCATTTCTTTTGCTTTCTCAACAACTTCTTCGATACGGCCTACAAGACGGAATGCATCTTCTGGAAGATGGTCATATTTACCGGCTAAGATTTCTTTGAAGCCTTGTACCGTCTCTTTTACAGGCACGTAAGAACCTTTTTGTCCAGTGAACTGTTCAGCCACGTGGAAGTTCTGAGAAAGGAAGAACTGGATACGACGTGCGCGGTGAACGACAAGTTTGTCTTCCTCGCCTAATTCATCCATACCGAGAATCGCAATGATATCCTGAAGCTCTTTGTAACGCTGAAGCGTTGACTGTACTTCACGCGCAACCGCATAGTGCTCTTCTCCAACAATTTCAGGAGCAAGGGCGCGTGATGTAGATGCCAACGGATCAACCGCAGGGTAAATACCCATTTCAGTTAATTTACGCTCAAGGTTTGTTGTCGCATCCAAGTGAGCGAACGTTGTCGCCGGCGCCGGGTCAGTGTAGTCATCGGCAGGCACGTAGATCGCCTGGATAGATGTAACTGATCCAACGTTCGTAGACGTGATACGCTCTTGGAGCTGACCCATCTCAGTTGCAAGCGTCGGCTGATAACCAACCGCTGAAGGCATACGGCCAAGAAGGGCTGAAACCTCTGAACCCGCTTGTGTGAAACGGAAAATGTTATCGATGAAGAACAGTACGTCCTGTCCTTGTACATCACGGAAGTGCTCAGCCATTGTAAGGCCTGTCAAAGCAACACGCATACGTGCGCCCGGCGGCTCGTTCATTTGTCCGAATACCATGGCTGTTTTGTTGATTACGCCAGAGTCACTCATTTCGTAGAAAAGGTCGTTCCCTTCACGAGTACGCTCTCCTACGCCGGCGAATACAGAGATACCGCCGTGCTCTTGCGCGATGTTGTTGATTAATTCCTGGATTAATACGGTTTTACCTACACCGGCACCACCGAACAATCCGATTTTACCGCCCTTAATGTAAGGAGCAAGCAAATCAACAACTTTAATACCTGTTTCAAGAATTTCAACTTCTGTTGAAAGCTGATCGAATGAAGGCGCCTGTCTGTGAATCGGATCCTTTTTCGCATCCGCAGGAACCGGCTCATTCAAATCAATATTTTCTCCGAGAACGTTAAATACACGTCCAAGTGTTACATCACCAACCGGTACTGAGATTGGCGCTCCTGTATCTACAGCTTCCATACCGCGCTGAACACCATCTGTAGATGCCATTGCGATTGTACGGACTGTATCATCACCTAAATGAAGAGCGACCTCAAGCGTTAAATCAATACCTACTTCGTTTTCACTTGCAGCTGGCTGTGAAATTTTAATCGCATTATAAATTTCAGGCAAGTGACCGTCTTCAAAACGCACGTCGACGACCGGTCCTAATACCTGGCTAACGCGTCCTTTCTTCATCGCTATCCCTCCTGACAAAATCTTTCTATTCTAAAGCGGCTGCTCCGCCGACAATTTCCGTAATTTCTTGTGTGATGGCTGCTTGGCGAGCGCGGTTGTAAGAAAGCGAAAGTGAATCGATAAGTTCCTTCGCGTTGTCTGTCGCGTTTTTCATCGCCGTCATTCTTGCAGCGTGCTCACTTGCTTTACTGTCAAGAAGCGCACCGAAGATTAAGCTTTCTGCATATTGAGGAAGCAAAACCTCCAGAACCTCCTCTTCAGATGGTTCAAATTCATAAGACGCCGTTCTTTTTCCGCCGCCGCTGCCCAAATCAGATAACGGCAGAAGTTTTTTCTCCGTTACTTCTTGAGTAATGGCGCTGACAAAATGGTTATAAACAAGGTGCAATTCATCAAACGCACCGTCTATAAACATTTGAATCGTTTGACGGGCAAGATCTTTAATTTCTGTAAACGTTACTTCATCTCCAAGTCCTGTTAACTCGGAAATGATCGGAATCTCCCGTTTCTTAAAGAAATCACGGCCCACTCTTCCGATGGCAATCACCGCATACTCATCCTTAGACTGATGACGTTCTTGCATGGCCTGATAAGCACTCCGTAAAACCGAACTGTTAAAAGCGCCGGCAAGACCGCGGTCAGACGTAATGACAAGGTATGCCGTTTTTTTCACTTCTCTGCTGAGAAGCATCGGGTGCTTCACGTTGCCGGAAACTCTTCCGACGTTTGACACAACCTCTTGGATTTTATCCATATATGGCACAAATGATTTTGCATTGTTTTCAGCACGATTCAGCTTAGCCGCAGATACCATCTGCATGGCTTTTGTAATCTGACTTGTTTTTTTCGTTGACGTGATCCTTGACTTAATATCGCGTAATGAGGCCAAAGATTTCACCACCTTTTCTCTTCATCTGCGTAAAAAGAGAGAAAAAGAGAACCTTTTTCTCTCATCAGCATTCGAGTTAGTTGCTTGGTGCAAATGTGCGTTTGAAGCCTTCGATTGCAGCTTTGAAGTCTTCATCAGCAGGAAGGTTTCCTGTTTTCGCAATTCCGTCAAGCAGGTCTTTATGGTTTTGGTCAAGGTACATGTAGTACTCTTCTTCAAAACGTCTGATATCCGCCACAGGAATATCATCGAGATATCCTTTTGTCAGCGCATAAAGAATAGCTACTTGCTTTTCAACCGGAAGCGGCTTGTTCAGATCCTGCTTCAGCACTTCAACTGTACGCGCACCGCGGTTCAGTTTTGCCTGAGTCGCTTGGTCGAGGTCAGAACCGAATTGAGCGAATGCTTCCAGCTCACGGTATGACGCAAGGTCAAGACGCAAAGTACCTGATACTTTTTTCATCGCTTTGATTTGCGCTGAGCCGCCGACACGGGATACAGACAATCCGGCATTGATCGCTGGACGTACGCCTGAGAAGAACAAATCAGATTGCAGGAAGATCTGTCCGTCGGTGATGGAAATGACGTTCGTCGGAATATAAGCAGAGATATCTCCGGCTTGTGTTTCTACGAACGGCAGAGCTGTAATTGATCCTGCGCCTTTCGCGTCGCTAAGCTTTGCTGCACGCTCAAGCAGACGGGAATGAAGATAGAATACATCCCCAGGGAACGCTTCACGGCCTGGCGGACGGCGAAGAAGCAAGGACAGCTCACGGTAAGCGGCCGCTTGTTTAGAAAGATCATCGTATACAACAAGAACGTGCTTGCCGTTGTACATAAATTCTTCTGCCATTGTAACCCCAGCATACGGTGCCAGGTACAGAAGCGGTGCCGGCTGTGACGCAGACGCCGTTACAACAATTGTATAATCAAGCGCGCCGTGTTTACGCAATGTTTCTACTACGCCGCGGACTGTTGATTCTTTTTGGCCGATCGCAACATATACACAGATCATGTCTTGGTCTTTTTGGTTCAGGATCGCATCGATCGCAACAGATGTTTTACCTGTTTGACGGTCACCGATGATCAGCTCACGCTGGCCGCGGCCGATTGGAATCAGTGCATCGATCGCTTTGATACCGGTTTGAAGCGGTTCATGAACGGATTTACGGTCCATAACGCCTGGTGCAGGGCTTTCGATCGGACGAGTTTTGCTTGTCAGAATCGGGCCTAGTCCGTCAACCGGCTGGCCTAGCGGGTTTACAATACGGCCGATTAACTCTTCACCAACAGGAACCTCCATGATGCGGCCTGTTCTTTTTACTTCGTCTCCCTCACGGATCTCACTGAAAGGTCCTAAGATGACGATACCTACGTTTGATTCCTCAAGGTTTTGAGCCATACCCAAAACACCGTTTGAAAATTCGACAAGTTCACCGGCCATACAGTTGTCAAGGCCGTGCACACGTGCAATACCGTCACCGACTTGGATGACTGTACCTACGTCTTGAACTTCAATATCAGATTGATAATTTTGTATTTGCTGTTTTATCAGCGTGCTAATCTCTTCAGCTTTGATGCTCACTTAGGTTTCACCCCTTCTATCGATTTTCCCCGGCTAATTGACGTTCAATGCGCTGAAGCTTCCCGCTTACGCTGCCGTCATAAATCCGGTTTCCAATGCGGACTTTAATACCGCCTATTAAATCCGTCTGCACTTCATTTCTGATTCTCAGTGAAGCGACTCCGGCTTTTTTTGCAAACACTTGTGATAATGGTAACATTTCTGCATCCGTCAGCGGTTTCACTGAATATACGATTGCGTCTTCTGTTTGACGGGCCACATTTGCGAGTTTGATAAACTCATCTGTGAGCTCAGGGACAATCGCGGCACGATGGCGGTCAATCAAAAGAAAAATCGTATTGAGTACGGACTGTGACAAAGAGCCAAATGCATTTTGAATCAGCTCTTTTTTCTTCGCAGCCGGCACCTTCGGATGGTTCAACACATCATTAAGCGCTTTTTCATTTTGAAATACTTGTTTTACAACAATTAGCTCTTCTTCTACTTGATTCAGCTGAGCGGACTCATTGGCTATATCAAAAAGAGCTGATGCATATCGTTTAGAGACAGCTGATCCACTCATCGGCTTTCTCCTACCTCTTTAAGATAGTCCTGGATCAATTTCTCTTGCGCTTGTTCATCCAGTTCTTTTTCGATCACTTTCGACGCAATCATGACAGAAAGAGACGCTACTTGCTCACGGAGAGCAGAAACCGCCTGTTCCTTTTCCTTCACGATTTCAGTTCTTGCTGCTTCTTTCAGACGTTCAGATTCTGCACGTGCAGCCTGAATAATCTCTTCTTTTTGCTTCTCTCCCAGTTTCTTTGCGTTTTCGATAAGAGTTTGGGATTCCTGTCTTGCTTCTTTTAAAAGAACGCGCTGCTCTTCAATCAGCTGCTGCGCTTCTTTATTTTTTTCTTCAGCAGACGTAATTTCTCCAGCGATGTGGTCTTCACGCTGTTTCATTATGTTTAATAGCGGCCCTAAAGCGTATTTCTTCAGAAGCGCTAATAAGATTAACATAGCTAACAGTTGGAACAGGATATCTCCGCCGTTAAACGACAATCCTAGTTCAAGTGGTAATTGAGACATCTACTACGGCAACTCCCTTCTGCAGGTTTTTCTTTGCTGATCCAGCAGCCGCACTTGTCTCTTTTCAGCCGGCAAGGCGGGATGCTTATCAGACATAAAGCAATGGCGAAGGTTCTCTTGGAATGATCTTCGCCATTTTTAGTTCATATAAGGCTTTTATGCTTAGCCAAAGAACGCTAAGAATGCGATAACGACAGCGATAATAGGAAGGGCTTCAACTAATGCGATACCCATGAACATAAGAGTTCTCAGTTCTTTACCTGCTTCCGGCTGACGGGCAATCCCCTCTACCGTACGTGAAACAATCAAACCGTTACCAATACCTGCACCAAGTGCGCCTAAACCAATTGCAATCGCAGCTGCTATTAAATTCATGAAAAAGTTCCTCCTTTAAAATGTTATCCGTTTGGATATAATGTTTTAATGATCATGACTGATTTTATGAGACATGTACACCATCGTCAGCATTGTAAAGATAAATGCCTGGATAGCACCAATAAATAAACTGAATGCTTGCCATGCCAGCATCGGCAGAATGGCACCGATTGTACCGACAAGACCGAGAGCCACGCTTTGCGAATAATGGCTTGTTGCTAATCCCGCAAGCAGGCCGAGAAGAATCTCACCGGCGAAGATGTTACCATACAGCCGCAAACCTAGAGTCAGCGTATTCGCAAACTCTTCGATGATTTTCATCGGGAGCATGAATGGAACAGGTCTTAAATAGTCTTTGGAATATTCCTTGAGCCCTTTCATCTTCACACCATAGTAGTGGGTTAAAGCAACAACCATCACGGCTAGCGTTAATGTAATGGCAGGATCGGCTGTCGGAGACTTCCACCAGAGCTCATGTCCGATTGTAATAGAGAACGGCAGCCCCAGCATATTCGACACAAATATGTACATCAGCAATGTGACACCAAGTGCCAAGAAGTTAGCCCCTGTTTTTAAATCCATTGTACTGCCAATAATATTGCGGACGAAATCAACAATCCATTCCATAAAGTTCTGGGCTTTTCCGGGACGGATCGAAAGCGTTCTTGTCGTCAATATAGCAATCAATAAAACAATCACACTCGCCACAGTAATCATCAGAATGTTTGTCAGATTAAAAGTAAGACCTAGAAATTCTATAGTTCTGTAACCATGATTCAAAGGGTTTTCACCTCTCTTCCATTGATGAACGTTTAAGCTGGATAAAGGAATCTATCATAATGACAGGGTATATTGTCATTAATCCAATAACTGTACTTGCCATATGAAAGTATTCGGGATTTTTATAGGCAACAGCCACAGCAAGAATCGCATTGCACCACCGCGCTGCGCTCCCGAGAGATCGTATGGACTTTCCTTTCTCTACAGCTCTGTCAAAAGCATTCATTCTTCTGACGAGCAGTAAAAAATTAAACAAACTGAAAACAGTTCCCAGAATAAGGCCTAAAAAAACGGTTTTATACGCTGTTAAACCATAACCCAGTACATACACTGCCAAAATGAACAATAAATATTTGCGTTGTCTGCTAAATGTAAGCTTGGGATCGTCCATCAATTATCTGTCTCCTGATGAAAAAATAATGTATAGCTTGGATACGGCAAAAATCAGCGGTTAACCCTTAGTAGAAGACCTTTTTTGACCGGCAAAACGGGCCTGTTCGAAAAAATCATTCATCCGCAAGCCTTGCAGGGATGCTGTTTCATTCGCTTAAATAAATCCTCATAATACGGGTTTGCTGAGAGGATTTACATTGAGGATGAGGACTATAATGAAAGCTATGAAAACCTTCTCATAATACCCTCGTTTAGCATACAATAGCCCCTAACATGTGTCAATCTGTTTAAAGTTAAAAAACTTTTTATACTTTACGTCTCCACAGAATGTTCACATTTTCACCTATAATTGTATACAGATTCACCGAATAGCAAAAAACTGGATAAAAAAATGAAACCCCCTTTTGGGGATTTCATTTTTTATTTTGTTCCAAACATGCGGTCACCCGCATCTCCGAGACCTGGAACAATATATCCTTTTTCATTTAATTTTTCATCTAGCGCCGCAATGTAAATATCAACGTCCGAATGATGCTTCTGCAATTCTTCCACACCCTCCGGCGCTGCTACAAGACACATGAAACGGATATTTTTCGCACCGCGTTTTTTAAGGCTGTGAATGGCTTCAACTGCGGAACCGCCTGTAGCGAGCATCGGGTCAACCACGATGAATTCACGCTCTTCCACATCAGAAGGAAGCTTGACATAGTATTCCACGGGTTTTAAGGTTTCTGGATCACGGTAAAGGCCGACATGTCCCACTTTTGCCGCAGGAATCAGCTTTAAAATGCCGTCAACCATTCCCAATCCTGCTCTGAGGATAGGAACCACTCCGAGTTTTTTCCCTGAGATGACTTTCGATTTCGCAGCCTGAACCGGTGTATTGATATCCACTTCTTCCAGAGGAAGATCGCGGGTAATTTCAAATGCCATGAGTGTAGCCACTTCATCTACTAACTCTCTAAAATCCTTCGTACCTGTATTTTCATTCCGTATATATGTCAGCTTGTGCTGAATTAAAGGATGATCAAATACATAAACCTTTCCCATACTGTGTTTCAGCTCCTTTTTTATTGTCCCATCAACAATTACACACTTCTATTGATTCTACAAAAAAAGACATTGAGTTTCAAGAACATCGTCAAAAAACCCGCCGGGCATAAGCCCAAGCGGGTTTTAGGATCTTAATAATCTAATTCTTTATATAAAGGAAATTTATCAGTCAGAGCAGCTACACGCTGTCTTGCTTCTTCAAGTTTTCCTTCATCTTCGTGGTTTTTCAATGCAAGCGCAATGATAGCACCGACTTCTTCTAATGCGTCTCCGTCAAAACCGCGGCTGGTTACAGCAGCTGTACCAAGACGGATGCCGCTTGTTACGAAAGGTTTTTCAGGATCATATGGAATCGCGTTTTTGTTAGACGTAATACCAATTTCATCAAGTACATGCTCCGCAACCTTACCAGTCAGTCCGAGCGAACGAAGGTCAACAAGGATAAGGTGGTTGTCTGTTCCGCCTGAAACGAGCTGGATGCCCTCTTTCGTTAAGGCTTCAGCCAGACGTTTCGCGTTTGAAATGACGTTTTGTGCATATGTTTTGAAATCGTCCTGCAATACTTCACCGAATGAAACAGCTTTTGCGGCAATAACGTGCATCAGAGGGCCGCCTTGAATTCCAGGGAAGATCGATTTATCAATTTTCTTGCCAAACTCTTCACGGCAAAGGATCATACCGCCGCGAGGACCGCGAAGTGTTTTATGTGTTGTTGTTGTAACGAAATCAGCGTAAGGAACCGGGTTTGGATGAAGGCCTGCCGCAACAAGTCCTGCGATATGTGCCATATCCACCATGAAGTAAGCGCCGACTTCATCAGCAATTTCACGGAATTTCTTAAAGTCGATTGTACGAGGATACGCACTTGCTCCTGCTACGATAAGCTTCGGTTTATGAGCGAGGGCTTTTTCACGCACGTCATCGTAATCAATATATTGAGTTTCTTTATCTACGCCGTACTCAACAAAGTTATATTGAACACCGCTGAAGTTGACTGGGCTTCCGTGTGTTAAATGGCCGCCGTGGGAGAGGTTCATCCCAAGTACAGTATCGCCTTGCTCCAAAATCGTGAAGTACACTGCCATGTTTGCTTGTGCGCCTGAATGAGGCTGAACGTTTACATGCTCCGCTCCAAAGATTTCCTTCGCGCGGTCACGGGCGATATCTTCAACGACATCGACGTGCTCGCATCCGCCGTAGTAGCGTTTGCCCGGATATCCTTCTGCGTACTTATTTGTCAAAACAGATCCTTGTGCTTCCATAACCGCTTCACTTACAAAGTTCTCAGAAGCAATCAATTCGATCTTAGTCTGTTGGCGTTCACGCTCATTTTTAATGGCGTTAAACACTTGTTCGTCTTGCGCAGGTAAATGTTTCATCAGCGAGATCCTCTCCTATCCGTATCCTGTTCTTTGTTTTTACCATCACTATTGTACATGGTTTTTAAGGCCGATGTAAAAGATTATTTTTAAAAAATCTAAATTTTTATTGGTAAAAACGAATATTAATAACTTAAATTTAATTTAAAGTTCGGAATTTATTTCACTATCTTAAAATAAAAGAAAAGACTGGCTATGCAGTCCTTTCATTCGCACTCATAAACCGCCCGCACTCCGCCGATTAGTTTCGGCCGTGTACGCGCCAATGTCACATGAGCTGAACCGAGGCTGTTTTGAGAGACACGCACAGGGACAGCCACCGGTTTCAGATGCATGCCGATAAACGTATCGCCTATATCAATTCCGGCGTCAGCCTGAATGGTTTCAACAAGAACAGGAGACTTCATCTGCTTAAACGCATAAGACGCCATCGCTCCGCCCGCTTTTGGAACGGGCACGGCAGAAACGGTTGGAAGCCTGAACAGCTTGGCTGTTTCTGCTTCGACGACAAGCGCTCTGTTTAAATGCTCGCAGCATTGAAACGCCAGATGGATTCCCGTTTTTTCCCGGAGCTCAGCAAGTCCGCTGTAGATGCTTTCAGCGATATCTACACTGCCCGATGTGCCGATCCGGCTGCCGGCCACTTCGCTCGTGCTGCATCCAAGGACGAAGAGCTGATCTTGTTTCAATTCCGCTTGGTCCTGAAACTCAGACAGCATCGTCTTCCACGTTTGTTTCAACTCATTCATTAAACAGCACCCCTACAGGTTTTTCTCTTCATAATCGGAGATTTTTCCAATACGCGTTTGGTGTCTTCCCCCGGTAAACTCAGTAGTCAGCCAGATTTTTGCGATTTCCCGAGCCAAACCAGGTCCGATCACCCGTTCACCCATCGCAAGGATGTTTGTGTCATTATGCTCCCTCGTCGCCTTCGCGCTGAAGGTATCGTGCGCCAGCGCGCAGCGAATCCCTTTTACTTTATTAGCGGAAATGCTCATGCCGATGCCTGTCCCGCAAATTAAAATGCCTCTGTCAACTTCGCCGCTAACCACTTTTTCGGCCACCGGAAAAGCATAATCCGGATAATCGACAGAGCCGCTGCCGCAGTCACAGCCCATATCAATATATTCAATTTGCAATTCGTCCATTAACTCTTTGATTTCATTTCGAATGTGAACGCCGCCATGATCCGATGCAATGGCTACTTTCATCTGCTTTTCCTCCCAGCGTGTGTGATGCGGCCCGCCCGCTTTATTGACCGCGCAGCCTGTCCGCTCTTTGATTCACACCATATGATGTGCTTTTCACTATATTCTACTCCTTCACGCAGGATTTGCAAATGACCTGTTTGCAGATTTTCTGACAACTTATCTACGGTCTTTTTTCAGCTGTTTTGCCAGCTGCCGAAGAAGCTCTTCAAGCTCATCTCGCGTTTGTTTATAGATGTCAATTGAGCCGCCGAACGGATCGAGGACATCACCATGGCTGCCTGTGACATATTCTTTTAACGTAAACACTTTATCACGATAACGTCCAAATTGGCTGGCAATGATCTGTTTGTGCTGATGGGTCATAGCCAGAACCAAATCAGCCGATTCCATAAGTTCTTCAGTTAATGGAGAAGACACATGATTAAGGGCAATGTGTTTTTCAAACAGCGCTTCGACTGCATGAGGCGTCGCTTTCCCATTAGGTGAAGCAAACACGCCTGCCGAGCGGACATTGACATTCAGCCCTTCCCTTTCTGCAATTGATTTAAAAAGCGCCTCAGCCATTGGGCTGCGGCACGTATTTCCAGTACAGACAAAAATAATATCCATGTCAGTCACCCCTTATTTTTCTCTATTATATATGAAGAAAAAAGAAACGGCGACTTCGTTTCTTTTATTGGTATATTAAATTGGCAAAAGCAGCTTTAATCCAAACACGATTAATATGATGCCCCCGAGCGCTTCGCTGTATGTGCCAAGCCATGACTGCACTTGTTTTCCGACCAGCAGGCCCAGCCATGTCAACATCATGCTGAACAGCCCGAACAGGGTAATTGTGAGGAGCGGATGCGAGCCGTATATCCCCAAGCTCAAGCCGACGGAAAAGCTGTCAAGGCTGACGCCGATGGCAAACAGCAATAAGCCCGGCCCTGCCGGTGACATGAATCGTTCTTCTGACTGTTTAAAAGAGGCCATAAGCATTTGAACCCCAAGAACAAAAAGCAGCGCCCCACCGATATAAACCGCTAACACGCCGAGGAGCCCTGACAGCATGTTACCGGCCGCCATCCCTGCGAGAGGCATGATGACGTGAAAGAGGCCGATGATGAAACCAATATAGAATATCTGCTTCTTTCTAAGTTTGACCATGCCCATTCCAAGGCCGACAGAAAAAGCATCCATCCCTAAAGCAAACGCCATGATGCTTAATGTAATCAGTTCGCCTATAAACAAATCCGACATACATAAATAACCCCCTTGGACACGCCCCGCTTTTTTAGCCTATGCGTGTCCAAAAAGGGTTAGAACATCTGACTGCTTTCAGCGAATCACTCTTCCTCCGGCGGCTTTCATCAGCCTGTTCATAATAGCAAGACCGACACCTGTATCCGGAAAGGATTCCGCTATAATGAAATCCACCTTATTCTCATCAAAGCTGCGCAAAGCATCATACAGCCCTGCCGCAACAGTCTCAAGCTGAGCCCGTCTTCCGCAGCTCTTCACATAATCAGCGGAATAAACGCCCGCTTTTTCTTCTGTCGTCAGGACACCGACCCGTCTTCCACCCTGTTGATATTCTTGAATGAGGTGCTGAATGCGCTCTGGGCTGCCTTCGCAAATGGCAAGAGGCGCTGTCGGCGCATAATGTGTATATTTCATCCCTGGAGAAATCGGCTTCTCGTTTTGGTCGCTGAGCCCTTTATCCACATGGATCGGCCCGATCACCGCTTCAATTTGTTCCTTCGTAATGCCGCCAGGACGCAAGAGAACAGGGATGTCGTCCGCACATGAAAGCACAGTTGATTCGACCCCGATTCCGGTAGGGCCTCCATCCACAATACCGGCTATGCGGCCATCCAAGTCGTGAGCCACATGCTCCGCTTTTGTGGGACTTGGCTTGCCTGATAGATTGGCGCTCGGTGCTGCAATCGGCAGTCCCGATTCGCGAATCAATGCAAGGGCAAGCGGATGATCCGGCATTCTAATGGCAACCGTTTCAAGACCTGCCGTTACACGAGGTGAAAGCGCATCAGGTTTGCAAGGCAGAATGAGCGTAAGTGCTCCCGGCCAAAACCGTTTCATCAATGTTTTCGCCTTTTCCGGCGCCGGGCCCGTTAAATCCTCAAGCTGGCTGATATCCGCAATGTGGACAATCAGGGGATTATCGCTCGGCCGCCCTTTCGCCTCATATATTTTTTTGACGGCATCCGTATTTTTTGCGTTTGCGCCTAGGCCATATACTGTTTCTGTCGGAAAGGCAACGACCTCATTTTCTCGGAGCAAAGCGGCTGCTTGTGCAATTTGTGGATCATTTGTGGATAACTCGTCAGTTACATCCACAAACCATCTTTTCGTTTTCATTTCTGACCAAACTCCTTATTCACAACAATAAAACGATTGTTTTACGCGTGTAATCCTTTTGAAAGTATAAAAGATGTCCTGTAATAAAACAAGCGTTATCCACAAATTGTGGACAACGCTAATAAAGAAGTGGATAAGTATGTGTATAAACTGCACTTATCCAGACGCTTTTTTCATCAAAACGGCTCCTTCTGTTTGCCGCGATTCACAGAAGTGATCAGAAGAAAACAGCTCCTCCGGTACACTCTCAGCTCTTTCAAAACCCATGGCCGTCAGAAAGTCCGCAGAGGAATGCTGATTTGCTACTAGGTACACGGTTTTGATCTGATGCTTTTCGCACAGCACCTCCATGCTTTGAAAAAGCGTGACGATGTGGCCTTGGTGAAGCTTGTCCGATATGACAAGTGATCGCAGCAGCCCCTGGTCACAGCTTATTTTTTCAATACCGAGGCATCCGGCAATGTTTTTCTCACTGTCCTCCAGCATAAGAAATTGAGTGAAGCCTTCTTTCACGCCTTCATAGCTGGTTTTTGCCTGTTTTAAAAATGCCTCGAGCACATCTCCGTCTTTTTCCCTTGCCACCCGCAGTTGATAAAACATCCGTTCACCCCGTTTTTGCGTTCTTTCTTCCAATCTATGAGGCAAATCTATTTTTAGACCAGATGATTAGGAAAAAAGGTCGGAAATCCATTCGACTAAAAAGAATTTCACTTCTGTGCCGTCTTCTTTTTCTTCGTTCTCTTCTTTTTTGGCTTTTTCCGCTTTAGCGGTTACGTCCTCAAGCACTTTTTCAGTCTGCTTTTTTGAGGCTTCTTTATCTTCTTGTTCTTTGACGGCTTCCCCGTTAGAAAAATCAAGAAAGCAGAGGGGCGGGAACAGCACACACCACCAGTTGGCGCCGTCTCCGTTTCCAAGCGTAATCAAAATCGCTTCATACTCACCAGCGGGATATACCATGTTGCCGTAAAGCTTTGTCGGAAACGAGATTTTGTCAAAATCAACGGATATCGACTGATTCGCTCCTTCTTTCTCCATTGTTTCCTTTGCAATTGCTTTGATTTCAGGCAGCTTTGAACGAATCACGCGACGCGCTTCTTCAATAGAAGTAATATCCTTTACCCAAGTTGTGATTTCTTTATTCACCGCGTCTCTTATATGACGTTTTAATTGCTGGTCTTGATCACTATCGCTGTTTGCCAGTATTCTCAAACGAATCGCCTGATCAGGTATGACCACCGGCTGATTTTCCGATTTTTGTGCCGTCTCTTCTTTTGCCAGCCCTACGAGCGCTCCGGATAATAAAAGAAAGATATATATACAAATGATTACTGTTTTTTTCATCGGTCCCCACCGTTCCTCTCCGTGCTTTGTTTCTAGCCCTATTATGGACAAGGAGAGCCTGGGATAAACGTGCAGGGTGAAAAAAATCTAGCAAGCTGTTAATCTTATTTATGGTACGATAGTGTTTTAGGAGGTTTAAGATGAAATACAATTATACAGTGCTGTTATCAGCATTCACGATGTCCGTTCTTTATTCAGTAATTTATATTCATTCATTTATCATTGCCGCTCTCATCACAATGGCATTTTATTTTCTGTTTCCTTATTTGATCTTCGCACTGCCGCTTCAAATCATGATGAATAAAAAGCCGAAACGTTTCAGCCCTTTGTATCTGCTGTATTACCTTGCCGCTGCTTTTATTGCCAACGCGATCATTTTCGGCATGCTTCAGCCTTCGGGACAATCTCTGTTTCAAAATACAGCCTTTTATCTTTTCGCTGTATTAACAGCTCTTATCTATTGGATATGGGATTCTGTTTTACTGCAAAAAAAGGAAGCCTAAGAGGCTTCCTTTTTTATTAAAACAAAATCGTCAGTAAATAACATAGAATGGAAGGTATCGCCGCAACAAAGAAAGCGGCCGCCATTTTCATGCGAGATGTACGGCCTTCTTTGGTTTCTGAATGGTAGTTTGCCCGCTGATCGCTTCCGCTTACAGCCAAACCCGATGTAATGATCGCGAGCCCCACTAAAACGAGAGACGCAACGCCAAAAATCGCTTCATATGAAAGAGCCTGCGGAAAAATGGTGCCAATCATGCTCTCAATCGCAATGAGCAGGATTCCTGCTGTCAGGGCCTTTTTCATGTTTACATCCCCTTTGCTGGTGTTAAACAGCTTGATCCATTCACTCGCCAGCAAGCTGCTTATTTATTTTTATGAATCAGAGCGCATATGGTTCTGTCTTTTCCATTAATATCTTTCAGCACTTCCACTTCCGCCCCCTTAAACGCCTTGAGGATCAGGTCTTTGACCGCCGCTCCCTGTTTCCAGCCGATTTCAAAAACGACAAATACTTTATCCTTCATAACAAGCGGAATGTCTTCCATAAACCGCTTATAAAATTTCAGCCCGTCTCCGCCATCGGTGAGTGCGTGCAGCGGCTCATGAAAACGGACAATTTCCGATAAATCAGCCATTTCTTCCTCTGAAATATATGGCGGGTTTGAGACAATGATATCCGCTTTTTTTCCCGCCTTAATAAAAGGCTCAAGCAGATCGCCCTGATAAAAGCGCACATTCGCTCCGAGTTTTTCTGCATTGGCAGAGGCGACTTGCAGCGCCTCTTTCGAAATATCGACCGCCGACACAGAAAAGCTTTGGTTTTCAAGCGCAAGCGTGACGGCTATTGCGCCGCTCCCTGTACCAACGTCAACAACTTCGAGCTTGCCGTCTTCAGAAAAAACACTCCGATATTTTTCAAGCAAATGAAAGACAACTTCTTCAGTTTCCGGCCGCGGGATCAGCACATCATCATTCACCATAAATTCCCGTCCATAAAAAAACTCTTTTCCTATAATGTATTGAACCGGCACGCCCTCTTTATGCATCTCAACGTGACGCTTAAAGCGATACAGTTCGTCTTCACCAATCGGTTCCTGTAAGCTTGCGAGCAGCTTGCTTCTCTCCATTCCGGTATCATAAAGCAATAGGAGCTCGGCCGCATTTTCTTCTCTTCCCGCTTCGGTTAAATAAGAAGAAGCCCATTTCAGGGCTTCGAATATCGTCTTCATCTTAACCTTCCGACTGCTGAAGCTTGCTTGCCTGATCTTCAACAATCAGCGCTTCAACCACTTCGTCAAGTTTTCCTTCAAGAATCTGATCAAGCTTTTGAATCGTCAAACCGATTCTGTGATCCGTCACACGGTTTTGCGGGAAGTTGTATGTGCGGATACGTTCAGAGCGGTCACCAGATCCGACTGCTGATTTCCGTGTTTGATCATATTCAGCCTGGGCTTCCTGCTGAAATTTATCATAGATTCTGGCACGGAGAACCTTCATTGCTTTTTCTTTGTTCTTAATTTGAGATTTTTCATCCTGGCATGATACAACAACACCTGTCGGCAAGTGAGTCAGACGAACCGCAGACATTGTTGTGTTAACGCTTTGTCCGCCCGGTCCGCTTGAAGCAAATGTATCGACACGGATATCCTTCTCATGGATGTCGACCTCTACCTCTTCTGCCTCAGGAAGACATGCCACTGTTGCAGTGGATGTATGGATGCGTCCGCCTGATTCTGTTTCCGGAACACGCTGTACGCGGTGGGCGCCGTTTTCATATTTGAGTTTAGAATACGCGCCGCTTCCTGTAATCATAAAGATGATCTCTTTGTAGCCGCCCGTTCCGGTTACATTCGCTTCCATGACCTCTGTTTTCCAGCCCTGAAGCTCAGCATAACGGGAATACATTCTGTACAGATTGCCCGCGAATAAAGCGGCTTCCTCGCCTCCCGCAGCCCCGCGGATCTCCATGATAACGTTTTTGTCGTCATTAGGATCTTTCGGGATCAGGAGCACCTTCAGCCGTTCTGACAGTGTTTCCGTTTCCTTCTGAAGTTCAGAAATCTCTTCCTTCACCATGTCGCGCATCTCAGCATCCAGCTTCTCTTCAAGCATCGCTTTTGCATCAGCCAGCTGTTCTGACGCATCTCTGTATTGTCTATATACGTCAACTGTTTCTTGTATATCAGATTGCTCTTTTGAATATTCTCTTAGCTTTTTCGGATCGTTGACTACTTCTGGATCGCTCAAAAGCTCATTTAATTTCTCGTATCGTTCTTCAATTGATTTTAAACGGTCTAACACGGTCTTCACCTCTGTTTTCCTGTGCGTAACATTCTCATTATAGTATAGTGATTAACCCCAGTCAAAAGCATTTCAATCCCAGCTGGAAAAGCTCCCTCTGCTATACTGGAATTCGAGGAGGGATGATGTTGCTGAAATCCATACATCATATTGCAATCATATGTTCAGATTACGAAAAGTCGAAAGCTTTCTACGTACATAAGCTTGGTTTTCAGGTGATTCAAGAAACGTACCGCGAAGAGCGCGGCTCCTATAAGCTTGATTTGTCGCTTAACGGCTCGTATGTCATTGAGCTGTTCTCGTTTCCCGATCCGCCCGAACGACAAACCCGGCCTGAAGCCGCAGGCCTGCGCCACCTCGCCTTTACAGTCGGCAGCTTGGATAAAGCTGTTCAAGAGCTTCATGAAAAAGGAATCGAAACAGAGCCAATCAGAACAGATCCGCTGACCGGCAAGCGTTTCACCTTCTTTTTTGATCCTGACCAGCTTCCATTAGAACTGTATGAACAATAACAGTTTTTGAAGAAAAAAAGGAGATACCCACTTTCTTTGCCGAATCTTTTCTTGTTTTGTCTAACGGGAAGGGAACCGCATTCTATGGTCGAATACCTAGCTTAAAAGGAGGTATGGGATCATGAATACAAATATGGTAGCAAGTGAACTCGGCGTCTCCGCAAAGACGGTGCAGCGGTGGGTGAAGCAGCTGAATCTTCCGGCCGAACGCAATGAGCTCGGACACTATTCGTTCACGGCAGAAGACGTGAAGGTTCTAAAATCCGTTCAAAAACAAATCTCTGAAGGCACGGCGATTCAGGATATTCATCTGCCGAAAAGCGCTAAAAAGCGCACAGGCTTCCTTGTCCAAAAAACAAGTAGCGACACAGAACGAAGAATCGAGCAGCTTGAACAAAAGCTGGACACCCTTTTACAGCAAAGGCAGGACGAAAGCGAATTGATGGCAAGGATGTCGGAACTGGAACGCCAGCTGAAACAAAAAGCCGATGAAGGTGTATCTTACCAGCTGCTTCAGCACCGCAGAGAAATCGATGATATTCTTGCAGATCTGCAATCACTGACCTCACAAATGAAAGAATTCACCGCTCATTCGATCCCCGAGACTGCTGCTGCTTCTGAAAAAACCAAAACAAGAAAAAAACCGCTGCTGTCACTGTTCAAATTTCAAACCTAAAGCAAAAAGCTCCCTTAAAGGGAGCTTTTTTTGTTACGCAGTAAGCGCGATAATGATTGGAAGTGAAATCAATGACAGAATCGCACTGACCACAAACGCAGTTGCAGTTTCTTCTTCTTGTTTCTCGAAACGAGTCGCAATCATGGCTGCAACGGCAGAACCAGGGAATGCAACAAGAAGGATTGCTTTTGTTGTTTGGTCAGCTGGAAGTCCGATAGCAAGAGCAATCAGGAACATTAACGCAGGCTGAACCGCAACTTTTAGTAACGCAATACCGATAGCCGGCATACTGAGTTTAATTTTACGAATACCAACGGTAACACCAACAGCGAAGAGAGCAACACCAGATGTTGTGCTTCCAAGCTGATCAAGCATTTTAACACCCAGCTCAGGAAGAGTGAAATTGAAAACCAGCACCAAGATCATACTGATTAACGGAGCAGCTGCAAGCGGCTCACAAAGACCATGCAGGATTGATTTTCCTGTCATCTTCCAGAAGCTGTCGCCACTCTCTTCGTTTTTCTTAGAAGACTCACCAACAGTAGCGATAATGATCGCGAGCGGATCAAGAATCGCGTTAACCACGATACCTGTGACCGCGATCGGAATCGCAACTTCATTCGCTCCGAATAAGCTTCCCAATACCGGGATACCCATAAATGCGAATGTCGGCTGTGCAGAGTTCAAAGAAAATACAGATGAGTTCGTTAAATCATACTTGAATATAAATCTGCAAACCAAAAGAATGATGATATAGAAACCAACAATCCCAATAATTAAAGAAATCATTAAAGGTACTTGTGATAAAAATTCACTTCTGGAAGTTGTCAAAATACCAGCGATAAAGTGAGCTGGAAGTGCGTATTTCGTTACTAACGTACTTACCCCTTTTGCCGACTTGGCATCATAACTTCCAAAATGTCCTGCAAACCAACCCAGCACGATAACAAAGAAGATCGGCGCCAGGAGGATTAAGATATCTAAGATGCTCAAAATATTCTCCTCCAAATCCTATGTCCGTATACTTTAGCTTTACAAAAAGCTTTCCCTCGGACAGAAAAATTTACTCGCTAATTATTTCGCGATGACTTTTTTGTATTCAGGTGTCCACATTGCATCAAGTACCGCTTGTTTCACATCTTCAGGCTGACGATTTGCCACGCCGTCTTTAATTGCTGCTTCAGCAACGGCAATCGCAACTTGGATAGAAACCTCTTGAAGCTTATCAATGCTTGGAAGCAATCCTGCTCCAGGTGTTTCAAGATCAACCATTTCAGCAATCGCATCAGCAGTTGCAGCAAACATAGCAGGTGTAATGATACGCGCTTCAGCTACAATTGAACCAAGTCCAAGACCAGGGAACGCGAATGCGTTGTTAGATTGTCCGATTTCATAAGAAACACCGTTGTATTCTACATTGTCAAATGGGCTTCCTGTTGCAATAAGCACTTTTCCGTCAGTCCATTTGAACAGATCTTCAGGAACAGCTTCAGCAAGGTGAGTCGGGTTAGACATCGGCATGATAACCGGACGGTCTACGTGAGATGCCATTTCTTTTACAATTTCCTCTGTGAATGCACCTGAAACCCCTGAAGTACCAATCAAGATTGTTGGTTTCGCTTGACGAACAACTTCATCGAATGGAATTTGACCTTTTTCATCGCGCTTCCAGTCTTTCACTTCATCCGCATTGCGAAGGTAAGGTTTTTGGAAATCAAGGATGCCTTCGATGTCTTCAGTCAGCAAGCCTCTGTAATCAAGTGTGTAGAAACGTTTGTTAGCTTCTTCTTCAGATAATCCGGCTAGCACCATTGTGTCACGGATTTGGTCAGCAATACCGATACCAGCAGAACCAGCACCGAAGATAACAACACGCTGATCTTTAATAGAAGCGCCGGTTTTCTTCATAGCGGCAAGCACACCTGCAAGTGTAATCGCGCCAGTACCTTGAATATCATCATTAAATGTCAGGATTTCATGATTGTATTTTTTCATGATGTTGCGTGCATTTTTGTTGCCAAGGTCTTCCCAGTGAAGAAGCGCTTTAGGGAAGAATTTCAATGCAGCTTTTACATAAGCGTCAATGAAAGCTTCGTAGCGTTCACCTTGAACACGTTCATGCTTGTTACCAATATATAAAGGATCGTTTAGAAGTTTTTCGTTGTTCGTACCGACATCAAGCACAACCGGGATAACACGGCTAGGGTCAATACCAGCTGCAGCAGTGTAGACAGCCAATTTACCGATTGCAATATTAATACCGCCTACACCCCAGTCACCGATACCGAGAATGCTTTCGGAGTCAGTAGCAACGATAAGATCAATATCGCCTGCTGTCGCATGAAGGTTTTCAAACGCTTTTTCAATACCGTCAATGTTATCGATTGACAAGTAGATTCCTTGAGGTCTTCTATATTCATGGCTGTATTCCTGAATCGCTTCACCAACTGTTGGCGTGTACACAACAGGAAGCATTTCGCGAAGATGGTTTTTCAGCAATTTATAGAAAAGAACTTCGTTACGGTTTGCAAGATCACTTAAGTAAACATTTTGACGAAGGCGGTCAGGCTGCGCTTGGAATTGCTCGTACGCGCGTTGTGCTTGTTGATCAAGAGAAAGTACAGTTGGCGGCAGAAGCCCTTCTAAGCCGAGTTCTTGTCTTTCTTCTAGTGAAAAAGCAACGCCTTTATTTAAAGTAGGAATAGATAAAACTTCTTTTCCTCTAAGAGTTGTTTCTAAGTGGCCTTCTTTCGTTTTTTTTATGTTATTCAAGCAAATCTCCTTCTTTCTTGAAATAGTTAACCAAGTTAAGTAATAACCCATCTAAAATATGACCGATCATGATCTTTATGCGACTTTGTGACAATTATTCGAACAATGTCTCAAAACTATTTACATTACGTAAGCTATTGTATGCCTGTCAAAATCAAAATTCAAGAGAAGAAAATTACTTAATTTTTTAATATACTTATTTAAATTTTTTAATTGAATATTATCAGAATATAAAAAAAACACCGGTGTTTTTAGCCGGTGCATTCTATCTTTATACCCATGTTTTGGACTATTTTTTAGATTTACCTGGGACTTCGTGATGATGTCTGCATCTTGCTTCATATGATTCAGCTGCACCAACCAAAATGACCGGATCATCGTAAGAAGCAGGTTTGCCGTCAATGAGGCGCTGTGTTCTGCTCGCCGGTGATCCGCAAACAGAACAGACGGCTTGCAGCTTTGTCACACTTTCCGCAATCGCCATGATATTCGGGACGACACCGAACGGCTCTCCCCTAAAATCCATATCAAGGCCTGCTGCTATCACACGGTAGCCTTTATCGGCAAGAGATGATAAAACCTCAACAATTTCCTGATCAAAAAACTGCACTTCATCAACCGCAACCACATCTGTACTTTCACTGATGTGATCCCAAATGTCCGCAGCAGACGAAATGGCATAGCTCGTCATCGATGTTCCATTATGGGAGACAACAGCAGCTTCGCTGTATCGGTTATCAATTACAGGCTTAAATACCCTGACTTCCTGCTTGGCATAAGTTGCTCTCTTCACTCTTCTGATCAGCTCTTCAGATTTCCCCGAGAACATGCTGCCGCAAATCAGCTCAAGCCACCCGCTTTGTTTCATTATGTACATAGGCTTCGCTCCCCTCTCTCTGCCAGCTGTGTTTTAGACAATATAAAAAACAGGCAAGACTGCTGCTTGCCTGTTGAGAAATCTATTATTACTTAAGACCGTATTTTTTGTTAAAGCGATCAACACGACCATCAGCAGAAGCGAATTTTTGACGGCCAGTGTAGAATGGGTGGCATTCAGAGCAAATCTCAACGCGTACCTCTTCTTTTACTGAGCCTGTTTCAAATTCATTTCCGCAAGCGCATTTAACTGTTGCTTTTTTGAAATTAGGATGAATTCCTGCTTTCATTGTATCCATCTCCTTCCGCCCTGAATCCCGTGTGGAAACAGAGTTATTATTTCGGAGCATTGTCCGAAACGCATATGAGAAAATTATATCAGTGATTTACTTCTTTTGCAAATACAATTTACCTTCTTGCAGATGATAGATTTGCCTGTTTCCATTCTTGATTGAGAATATCGAAAAATTCCTGGTTTGTTTTGGTTTTTTTCATTTTTCTCATGAACTTTTCTGCGAAATCAGGTGAATCAGACATCGTTTTGCGGATAGACCATAAACGATCAAGATGCTCTTTAGGCACAAGCAGCTCTTCTTTGCGCGTTCCTGAACGGCGGATATCGATGGCAGGGAAGATGCGGCGCTCGGCAAGAGAGCGGTCAAGATGGAGCTCCATGTTGCCTGTTCCCTTGAATTCTTCATAAATGACATCATCCATACGTGAACCTGTATCGACCAGAGCCGTAGCAAGGATGGTTAAGCTGCCGCCCTCTTCGATATTTCTCGCAGCCCCAAAGAAGCGTTTCGGACGGTGGAACGCCGCTGGGTCAATCCCCCCGGAAAGCGTTCTTCCACTTGGCGGAATCACTAAGTTGTAGGCGCGGGCAAGACGTGTGATGCTGTCCATCAGGATAATGACGTCTTTTTTGTGTTCCACGAGACGCATCGCACGTTCAAGCACAAGCTCGGCCACTTTGATATGGTTTTCCGGCACTTCATCAAACGTTGAGCTGACGACATCCCCAGCTACAGAGCGCTCGATATCGGTTACTTCCTCAGGTCTTTCGTCAATTAAAAGCACGATCAGCTCTGCTTCAGGCTGGTTCGCTGTAATGCTGTTGGCAATTTCCTTCAGCAACATCGTTTTTCCGGCTTTCGGCGGCGCAACAATCAATCCGCGCTGCCCAAATCCAACCGGCGCCATCATGTCCATAATTCTTGTAGACAAGAAGTTCGGCTTTGTTTCAAGCACCATTTGACGATCCGGATAAAGTGGCGTAAGAGCCGGGAAATGCACACGCTCTTTTGCAGATTCGGGATCATCCCCATTTACTGCTTCAACGTGCAAAAGTCCATAGTAACGCTCATTTTCTTTTGGCGGGCGAACCTTGCCAGATACTTTGTCTCCGTTCCGCAAATCGAAACGGCGGATTTGTGAAGCTGAGATGTAAATGTCTTCTGAGCTTGGAGAGTAGTTGATCGGTCTCAGGAATCCGAAACCTTCAGACTGGATGATCTCGAGAACGCCTTCCATAAACAGCAGATCTTCCTGTTCTGCATTCGCTTTCAGAATGGCGAAAATGAGTTCTTTTTTTGTCAGTTTGCTGTAATAGGAGATTTTATAATGTCTTGCAAGTTCATAAAGCTCTTTCAATTTCATATTTTCCAAAGAGGAAATAGATACGTCTTTCATAAAAACACCACGCTTTTCATAGTCAATATCTTACTCTGAACATGTCATCTGCTGCTTTTGCACAACATCCGCCAAAGCACATTCTTTTTTTAACATAAAGGAACTTCTATCGGTAACACTTCCACCCATGATCGGCGCTTTTGTTAAAAGGATTGTCTTAATGAGTTTTGAAGGAAGCGAGGACAAAAACATGAGAAGATCAATACTTATATCGTCTGTATGCGGTAGAAATTGAAACTTTCCTAGTGCTTAAAAGAAGGTATTACGCAGTAAAATTCGCAGCACTCTTTATTTTTACCTTATTTCAAAAAATTATTCAACTGAAATAAGGTTTTGACACGGAATTGATAGAGTTGACGCTTTTCTGCAAAAGTTAAAGCGGGCTCACACCCGCTTTTTCTGTTTGTTATGGACGGATTACAAGATTTGGTTTCTTTTTCAAGCTGTGTCTGCCGTCAACGAAACGAACAGTGCCCGATTTTGCACGGATAACTAAGCTTTCAGTTGTACCGACAGAGCCTTTGAATTGAACTCCTTTTAACAGCTCGCCGTCAGTAACCCCTGTAGCTGCAAAAATCGCGTCATCACCCTTCACAAGGTCTTCCATGCGAAGCACTTTGCTTAAATCAAGGCCCATTTTGTGACAGCGAGTGATTTCTTCTTCGCTTTGCGGAAGAAGTTTACCAATGATTTCTCCGCCGAGTGCTTTTAGCGCAACAGCGGAAAGCACACCCTCAGGAGCGCCGCCTGATCCGAACAGGATATCAACGCCCGTGTGGTCGAAAGCCGTGTTGATGGCGCCTGCGACATCGCCGTCATTGATCAATTTGATTCTGGCGCCGGCCTCACGAAGCTCGGAAATGATTTTTGCGTGTCTTTCACGGTTTAAAATTGTGGCAACGACGTCCTCAACGTCCTTGTTTTTCGCTTTTGCCACCGCTTTAAGGTTGTCAATGACAGGTGCTTCGATGTCAATGCAGCCCACCGCTTCCGGACCGACTGCGATTTTTTGCATATACATGTCAGGAGCATTCAGAAGCGTGCCATGGTCTGCGACCGCGATAACCGTCAGCGCGTTCCAGCCGCCGCTTGCTAAGATGTTTGTGCCTTCAAGAGGGTCAACTGCGACATCAACGCGAGGGCCGTACCCGTTTCCGAGTTTTTCCCCGATATACAGCATTGGCGCTTCGTCCATTTCCCCTTCACCGATTACAACGGTCCCTTTCATCGGCACTGTATCAAAAACGTCTCTCATTGCACTTGTTGCCGCTTCATCAGCCTCATCTTTTTTTCCCCGGCCCATCCATCTTGCTGATGCCAATGCCGCAGCTTCTGTCACACGTACCAATTCCATTGATAAACTTCTTTCCATTTCAACACGATCTCCTCTCACAAGAAACCATTATGAATTTTGAAGCTGTTCTATTTCTTCGTCAGTCATTCTTTCACGCCAAATTGTCGCTCCAAGCCCCTCAAGCTTCTTCTCAAGGCTGCTGTATCCTCGGTCAATATGCTCCAGTCCCGTAATTTCCGTGACGCCATCAGCCATCAGTCCGGCTACCACCAAGCAGGCTCCGGCACGCAGATCACTCGCCTTCACTTTTGCGCCTTGAAGCTCGACAGGACCTGTGATGATGGCAGATCTGCCTTCTACTTTCATATTGGCACCCATTCGTCTCAGCTCATCAATGTGCTTGAATCTTGCCGAGTAGATGGTGTCTGTGACGACACTCGTCCCTTTCGCCCTTGTCAGGAGCGCCGTCATCGGCTGCTGTAAATCAGTCGGAAACCCCGGGTATACGAGGGTTTTGACGTCAACCGGCTTTAAGTTCTTCTGCCCGCCGACAATGAGGAGCTGGTCGTCGCTTGTTTCGATATGATAGCCCATTTCTCTCAGCTTTGCCGTTAACGACTCAAGATGAGTAGGGATGACGTTATCGATAATGACTTCCTTGCCCATTGCAGCCCCTGCAATCATAAATGTCCCGGCTTCAATTCTGTCCGGAATGATCGTATGCTTGCAGCCGTGCAGTTCCTTCACGCCGTCGATTCGAATCACATTGGTGCCCGCACCTTTGATTTTGGCGCCCATGCTGGTAAGCAATGTCGCGACGTCAATGATCTCAGGCTCCTTGGCAGCGTTTTCGATGATCGTTTTCCCTTCTGCCAAAACAGCGGCGAGCATAATGTTAATCGTTGCCCCAACGCTTACGACATCTAAATAAATCCGTGCGCCTCTCAGCCTTTCAGCTCGCAAATAAATGGCGCCTTGTTCATTGGTTACTTCAGCTCCGAGTGCTTCAAAGCCTTTGATATGCTGATCAATCGGACGGGGCCCTAAGTGACAGCCGCCAGGCAATCCAATGACCGCCTGCTTGAAGCGGCCGAGCATCGCCCCCATTAAATAATATGACGCGCGAAGCTTTTTTACTTTCCCGTTAGGAAGCGGCATGCTGATCATCGACGTAGGGTCAACAACCATTTCCCCATTCTCAAAATGCACGTTGCCGCCGATTTCCTTTAACAGGTCACGCAGCGTTTCAATATCTGAAATCTCTGGAAGCCCTTCAATTGTCACCTCGGAATTTGCCAAAATGGTTGCAGGTATTAACGCAACAGCGCTGTTTTTAGCGCCGCTGATATGTACTGTACCGTTTAACGAGTCACCGCCGGCAATATTCAACTTTTCCATGATAGTCTCCTTCCATAAGAAGATAGCTGCGGAGCTAAATAAAATGTCATTTTATTCTGTCTCTGCAAATAAAGCTCATGTCCAAAATCTAGCCAATTCGAAGAGAAAGAATACAACACATTGTAAAATATCAGGAAGAAAATAGCGAAGCTTTGGGGGGTACAGGTTTCAAAAGATGCACAGAGACCCGCCGGCTCGAGAGACATCGTCGTCATCCGGCAAAAGCAGTACGCATACCCTTCATTCCGATATCAGCTTCTGCAGCCCAATGATTCCTTCTCTGTAAAGCGGCGTCAGCATCTGAAGATCCGCTGTATCAGGTCGGTGAAATACAAAGGCCGCGGCAAACAGGCATAAAGCTGTTTGCCGCCCCTTTCATTATTTGTTCCAGTCTGCCAGGAATTGTTCGATTCCTTTGTCTGTTAACGGGTGTTTAGTGAGCGCATGAATGACTTTCAGCGGCATTGTGCCGATATGAGCCCCTCTAAGAGCAGCTTCTGTCACGTGCTGCGGATGGCGGATTGACGCTGCAATGATTTGCGTGTCAAGGCCGTGAATGTCAAAAATCTGTTTAACTTCTGAAATCAGGTCAAGCCCGTTGTGGCCGATGTCATCTAAACGTCCCAGGAATGGAGATACATATGTTGCCCCCGCTCTGGCAGCAAGAAGCGCCTGGTTGGCATTGAAGATCAATGTAACGTTTGTTTTGATGCCTAAGTCAGTAAGTGCTCTTACCGCTTTTAAACCGTCAGACGTCATTGGGATTTTCACCGTAATGTTCGGAGCGATCTTCGCCAGTTCTTTTCCTTCCTCGATCATTTCCTCAGCTTTCAAAGAAATAACCTCTGCGCTTACAGACCCTTTCACGACGTCTGTGATCTCGCGAAGACGGTCGTGGAATGATACGTTAGCTTCCTTTGCTACTAAACTAGGATTCGTCGTTACACCGGCGAGAATTCCTAATTCATTCGCTTCTCTAATTTCATCGATATTGGCTGTATCAACAAAGAATAACATTTTCAAAAAGCCTCCCTGATTAAGAAATTTTCTGAACTGCGAATATGATTGCGCTTTCTAAAGATAGACGGAAAACCGCCTGTCAAGCTGTCAGGCGGCTATAAAAAGTTCCAATTGAATTAAGCTTGGTTTGAAGAACCAAATTCACGCATTTTACCGATAACTGTTTCTTTGATCGCTTCACGAGCTGGTCCAAGGTATTTACGTGGATCGTACTCGTCAGGCTTAGCTGCCAATGTTTCGCGAACAGCTTTTGCAGAAGAAATTTGGTTTTCAGTATTCACGTTGATTTTAGCTGTACCAAGTGAAATTGATTTTTTGATGTCAGCAGTCGGAATTCCAGTACCGCCGTGAAGAACTAGCGGAAGGCCAGTTGATTTTCCGATCTCTTCCATTTCTTTGAAGCCAAGGTTTGGCTCACCTTTGTAAGGGCCGTGAACAGAACCTAATGCAGGTGCAAGGCAGTCGATGCCAGTGCGCTCAACAAGCTCTTGGCACTCTTTAGGATCAGCGTAGATTACGCCTTCAGCGATAACGTCATCTTCTTGTCCGCCTACTGTTCCAAGCTCAGCTTCTACAGATACTCCGTGGAAATGAGCAAGCTCAACAACTTTAGCAGTTGTTGCTACGTTTTCTTCAAATGGATGGTGAGAAGCGTCGATCATTACAGATGTGAAACCTGCATGAATCGCTTTCGCACAAGATTCAAAGCTTGAACCGTGGTCTAAGTGAATCGCAACAGGAACTGTCACTTTGTACTCTTCCATAAGTGCTTTTACCATAGCAACGACTGTTTTGAAGCCGCCCATGTAGCGTCCCGCACCTTCGGAAACACCAAGGATCACTGGAGATTTTTCTTCTTCAGCTGCTTGTAAAATCGCTTGAGTAAACTCAAGGTTGTTTAAGTTAAATTGTCCTACAGCGTACCCTTTTTCTTTAGCTGTATTCAACATTTCCGTCATAGAAACTAAAGGCATGTCGAATGTCCTCCTTATGTAGCCTGATTGTCTTCTAGCGAAAAAAGCTTTCCACCCTAGCATGACCCATATATTGCTGTCATATGTAAATACTCAGATCGCTTTTTCTCCATAACTAGGATACCAACTTTTCGACAAATCGGCAACATAATGACATGATTCATTTGTTTCTTCTTTTTGTCAGTTAGACTTCAGGGGCAGATATTTTTTGACGGCGTCTCTGATTTCGTCGATGTCAAACGGCTTGGCAAAGTGCGTCAGAGCGCCCAATTCCTTCGATTCCTGGATCATGTCGAGCTCTCCGTATGCCGTCATGATAATGACCCGGATGTTTTCGTCAATGACCTTCATCCGTTTTAAGATTTCGATTCCGTCCATGCCGGGAATTTTCATGTCCAACAGCACAAGGTCGGGCCGTTCTTTTGTCACAATGTCAAGCGCCTGCAGGCCGTTCGCAGCCTGAAACGTCTGGTAGCCTTCTTTATTGAACACTTCATTTAGCAAAATACGAATGCCGTATTGATCATCAACGATTAAAATTTTTTCATTCATCATTTTACACCCCAATATTATGATTTTCGTCAAAAGTAAGCAGTATTGTATGTATTCTGTTTGATTTTCCTATTTCCTTTAATTATAATAGTCTACTTTACGACATTTTCTGAGCATTTTCTCTTTTGTTGTATACTGATATTGTACGTTATAAAGGAGGATTCACTTATGTTGAAAATATTCACGACGCAGTTAACAGGTATTTTTTCCCGCATTCAGGATAAGGAATCTGACGCGATTGAAGATGGGGCGCGGCTGCTTGCTCAAGCGGTGATCAGCGGGCATTCCATTTATTTATACGGAGCGAATGAGCTTCAGGGCGTCTTTTATGAGGCCACCGAAAGCAAAGAACCCTTCCCATCTGTCAAAGCCTTTCCAGAAAACGCTGAGGAAGTGACAGAAAGCGACAGGGTGCTGATGTTTTGCTCAGGGACGGGCACAGCCGAAGAACAGGAGCTCGCAAAAGAGCTTTATGAAAAAGGTGCGGGAGTCGTATGCGTATCGCCCGCAGCCAAAGACAGTGCGGGAATAGAACAGTATTGTGATGTGCATATTGATTCTAAATTAAAAATGCCGCTTGTTCCCGATGAAGACGGCACCCGTTACGGGTTTCCCTCTTTAATGACAGCACTGTATGTCTATCACGCTTTATCGTTTACACTAAAAGAAATTCTGCAAGAGTATGCATAATATCTTATTGTACATGCTGGAACTTGCCGGAAACAAATAAAAAAGACTTGCCCGCTTTTGACAAACGGCAAGTCTTTTTTATTACTTCTGATTTGCAGCTTCGACAGACGCTCCGATAAAGCCTTTGAATAGAGGCTGAGGTCTTGTCGGTCTTGACTTGAACTCTGGGTGGAACTGAGAAGCCACGAACCAAGGGTGGTCTTTCAGCTCGATGATTTCAACAAGGCGTCCATCAGGGCTTGTGCCTGAGAATACGAAGCCTTGCTCTTCCATTTGCTGTCTGAATTCATTGTTAAACTCATAGCGGTGGCGGTGGCGCTCGTACACCACTTCATCCTGATACACTTCAAAGGCTTTCGTGCCTTCTTCAAGCTTACAAGGGTAAAGGCCGAGACGAAGCGTTCCCCCAAGATCCTCAACATCCTTTTGTTCAGGAAGAAGATCAATGATCGGGTATTGAGTTGACGGATCAATTTCCGCTGAGTGAGCGCCTTTTAAGCCCAATACGTTTCGTGCGTATTCAATAGACGCCACCTGCATGCCCAAGCAAATGCCCAAGAACGGAATGTTGTTTTCGCGCGCGTATTTTGTCGCGACGATTTTCCCTTCAACACCGCGGTCTCCGAATCCGCCCGGCACAATGATGCCGTCTGTTCCGCTTGTGAGTTCTGCGATATTGTTTTCTGTCACTTCTTCCGCGTTGATCCACTTCACTTTTACATCTGTGTCAAACGCATAGCCCGCATGGCGGAGAGACTCGACAACAGAAATGTATGCGTCAGGAAGCTCAACGTATTTGCCGACAAGGCCGATTGTAATCGTTTGAGACAGGTTGCTGACTTTGTTAACAAGCTCTTTCCACTCGGACATTTCCGCTTCTTTGCATGCCAATTTCATGTGCTCGCAAACAAGCTTATCAAGCCCTTGTTTTTGAAGCTCCAGCGGAATGGAGTAAAGGTTGTCCGCATCTTCACATTCAATAACCGCTTTTGTATCGATGTCGCAGAAAAGCGCGATTTTATCTTTCATATCTTGAGAAATCGGCATTTCTGTACGAACGACGATGATGTTTGGCTGAATGCCCAAGCTGCGCAATTCTTTTACGCTGTGCTGTGTCGGTTTTGTTTTTAATTCGCCAGCAGCTTTAATGTAAGGCACGAGCGTACAGTGGATGTACATTACGTTTTCACGGCCGATGTCGCTCTTCATTTGGCGGATCGCTTCAAGGAATGGCAGTGATTCGATGTCTCCGACAGTACCGCCGATTTCTGTAATGACAACATCTGCGTTTGTCTCTTTCCCTGCGCGGTAAACACGGTCTTTCAATTCGTTTGTGATGTGCGGAATGACCTGTACGGTTCCTCCAAGGTAATCTCCGCGGCGTTCTTTTTTAAGAACTGTTGAATAGATTTTACCTGTTGTCACGTTGCTGAATTTATTCAGGTTAATGTCGATAAAACGCTCATAGTGACCAAGGTCCAAGTCTGTTTCAGCGCCGTCATCCGTTACGAATACTTCACCGTGCTGGTACGGGCTCATTGTTCCCGGGTCAACGTTGATGTATGGATCGAATTTTTGAATCGTCACGTTCAGTCCGCGGTTTTTCAGCAAACGCCCTAATGAAGCTGCTACAATACCCTTTCCAAGTGAGGATACAACTCCCCCGGTTACAAAAATATATTTCGTCATTTCGTTTGCTCCTCTCTTCGCTCTTAGCTACATTTTTAAAATGTACTATTTTATAAAAAATCATTTAGCCTTTTAAATGATTTATAAGAAAAATGAGGGGTGAAAATAAGAAAGCTCCCTTTCAATTTCTTGAAAGGGAGCATAACGTACTATGTTCTCTCTTCGTTTTTGAAGAGCCCAAAATACATACTACATAGTTCGACTATGAAAGTCAAGATCGTTTTGAAGATGAAATCTGATACTATTTAATTTCCTCTTCTTCATCATCATAGTCTTCATCATCTTCATCAATAATATCTTCTTCGATCTCAAGATCATCGTCGTCTTCATCAAGATCTTCTTCGTCAAAATCGTCGGCTTCAAGATCGAGTTCTTCCTCAACTTCATCCAAATCAAGGTCGTCTTCGTCGATCTCTTCAAACTCGTCAAGATCAAGATCTTCTTCGACTGCTTTCTTCGCTTTTTTCTTTTTCGCCTTGACTGTCGGCTGAGTTTCTTCATCAAGCTGATCATAAGGATACCAGCTGCGAAGCCCCCACGTCTGGTCAGAAAGCGCCAGGAAGCGGCCGTCAATGTTTAAATCTGTATAAAATTGAGCAATGCGGTCTCCAAGCTCTTCTTTTTTCACGCCGAGCAAAGATGCGATTTCATTTAAAAGCTCCTGAAAAGGAACTGGTTTTTTATGTTCTTCAAATAATTCGTGAGCGATTTCAACTAAAGCCATTTCCTTTAGCTCTTCCTGTGAATATTGTTTGATACCCAAGGTCGGACACTCCCTTTCTATTACTTATATGTATCTGTTTTATCAATAATGAAAGCGATTTTGTATCGTTCTTATACAAACCATACCTCTCATTATAAACAAAATAAAACAGAATATGCTACCCTTAACAGCGTTAATTTAAATAATTTTACAAGAGTGATCCGACTGAGAGATGTTTTCCGTTAATCCGCGAGCATTCTGGAGATGACCAGTCTTTGAATTTCTTGAGTGCCTTCATAGATTTGCGTGATTTTTGCATCACGCATATAGCGTTCTACCGGATAATCTTTTGTATAGCCGTAGCCGCCGAAAATCTGCACGGCTTCGGTCGTTACCTTCATCGCCGTATCCCCAGCCATCAGTTTGGACATGGCGGAAGCTTTTCCATATGGAAGGCCCGATGATTCTAACCATGCAGCCTGATAGGTCAGTAGCCTTGAAGCTTCTATCATTGTCGCCATATCCGCGAGTTTAAAAGCGATGCCCTGCTGCTCGGCGATCGATTTTCCGAATTGCTTTCGCTCTTTTGCATATTGAAGCGCCGCATCAAGCGCTCCTTGGGCGATGCCTACAGCTTGTGCAGCTATGCCGTTTCTGCCTCCGTCAAGCGTCTTCATCGCGATTTTGAAGCCTTCTCCTTCTTCTCCGAGACGCTTTGATGCGGGCACTACACAATCTTCGAACATGATTTCCGTTGTCGGTGAAGAACGGATGCCCAGCTTCTTTTCTTTCTTGCCTGTAAAAAATCCTTCAAAATCCTTTTCTACTATAAAAGCGGTAACGCCTTTTTTCTTTTTCTCGGGATCGGTGACGGCAAAAACAATGTAAATATCAGCAACGCCGCCGTTTGTGATAAACACTTTGGAACCATTTAACACATAGTCATCGCCGATTCGTTCAGCAGTTGTTTTCATGCTGCCGGCGTCAGAGCCAGACCCTGCTTCGGTCAAAGCGAATGCGCCGATTTTCTCTCCGAGAGCCAGCTGTGTTAAGTACTCTGTCTTCTGTTCCTCTGTCCCAAAGGCAAACAGCGGCCAGCTGCAAAGAGAGATATGGGCGGAAAGCGTCACACCGGTGGAGGCGCACACTTTTGACAGCTCTTCCACCGCGATGACGTAGGCTAAATAGTCACTTCCAATTCCGCCGTAATCTTCAGGCCATGGAATTCCCGTCAGGCCCAGATTTGCCATTTCCCGAAACAGCTCGCGATCGAAGCGTTCTTGTTCGTCCCGTTCAGCCGCTGTCGGGGCCACCTCATGCTTCGCAAAATCGCGCACCAATTTTCGTATCATCTCATGTTCTTCTGATAATGAAAAATTCATTGCTTCTCCCCCATTTTCAGATCAGCGCCTAAAACGGATTGAGCCAGAAGCTCGACGACGTCGTACGTTTTGACTTGGTCTTCGGCTTCCTTCGCCTTTGTGCCGTCCCCAAGCATCGTGAGACAATACGGACAGCCAGAACTGATCACCGATGGGTTGACTGCGAGCGCTTGCTCTGTCCTGGCGACGTTAATCCTGTTGCCTGTTTCTTCCTCCATCCACATTAATCCCCCGCCGGCTCCGCAGCACATGCCGGTTTCCCGGCTTCTCTCCATTTCAACAAGCTGCACGCCCGGAATGGCTTTCAAAATCTCTCTCGGCGGATCATAGACTTCATTGTACCGGCCCAAATAGCACGAATCATGGAAGGTAATCGTCTCATGAAGCGGGTGCTGCGGTCTTAATTTTCCGTTTTTCACAAGCTCGGCCAGCACTTCTGTATGATGATAAACCTCGCCTTCAAATCCGAAATCCGGATATTCGTTTTTAAATAAATTGTATGCATGGGGATCGATCGTAACGATTTTTTTGACATCATTTTTTTCAAATTCAGAAATATTCTTCTCAGCCAGCTCTTGGAACAAAAATTCATTTCCGAGGCGGCGCGGCGTGTCTCCTGAATTTTTTTCTTTATTGCCGAGAATCGCGAAGGACACGCCCGCGTGATTGAGCAGCTTGGCAAAGGAAATTGCGATTTTCTGGCTTCTGTTGTCGTAAGACCCCATGGAGCCTACCCAGAAAAGGTACTCAAATTCTTTTCCTTCTTTTTTCATTTCTTTTACAGTCGGAATCTCAGCATCCGGCGCCTCGTCACGCCAATTTTCACGTTCCTTGCGGTTGAGTCCCCACGGATTCCCTTGCCGCTCAATACTTGTCATTGCGCGCTGGGCGTCACTGTCCATTTTTCCTTCTGTCAGTACGAGGTAGCGGCGGAGGTCGATGATTTTATCCACGTGCTCATTCATGACCGGGCATTGATCCTCACAGTTCCGGCAAGTGGTGCATGCCCAAATTTCTTCCTCTGTGATGACGTCGCCGATCAAGCTTGGATTGTAATCAAGCGCCGCTGCGGCTTCCTGCGATCCGCTGCCCGCTGACGCCGCAGCCAGCTGATTGCCTCTCGTATGCCGAAACGCTGCTGCGGGCACCCATGGGGAGCGCGAGGTGACGGCAGCGCCTTTTTCCGTGAGATGGTCTCTGAGACGCAAAATCAAGTCCATCGGAGAAAGCATTTTTCCGGTGCCTGTTGCAGGACACATATTGGTACAGCGGCCGCACTCGACACACGCGTATAGATCAAGCAGCTGAGACTGTCTGAAATCCTCAATTTTTCCCGCTCCGTAGCTTTCTTTCGTTTCGTCGGTAAAATCAATTTTTTCAAGTTTTCCGGCAGATTCCATTCGATTGAAAAAGACGTTTGCCGGGCCGGCGATTAAATGGGCATGCTTTGACTGAGGCACGTACACTAAAAAGCTAAGCAAGAATAGGAGATGGATCCACCATGCGATATAGAAAATCACCGCCGCGCCTGTTTTCCCGACACCGCTAAGCATAAACGCAATACCTGAGGCAATTGGCTCGCTCCAAGAAAGCCCATGCTCATGCCAAATCAGATTCATCCCGTTCCCAAGCAGAACGGTCAGCATTAATCCTCCGATAAAAATGAGAACGAGTCCGGCTTTGAAACCGCGTTTCAGCCTCACGAGCTTTTCGATATAACGTCTGTAGAATGCCCACCCAACAGCAATTAAAATGAGAAACGTAACAATTTCCTGAAAAAAGGTGAAGGCGGGATAGACCGGGCCAAGCGACAGATTCCGGCCGGGAGCCAGTCCTTTGATGATAAAGTCAATTGCTCCGAACTGAACCAATATAAATCCGTAGAAAAACATGACGTGAATGATTCCGCTTTTCTTGTCCTTGAGCAGTTTTTTCTGTCCGAATACATTCACCCATATGGCGTGAAGCCGTTCCTTGAACCGTTGATCAAATTGTTCTTTCTGGCCGAGCTTGATGTAGGCCAGTCTCGTTTTGACCAAGTAAACAAACAAATAGACAGCGTAAGCGGTTACAATCAGAAATAATAATGCATTTGCGATGAGAAAGCCGCTCATTCCAATTCCCCCTTTTTACTGATAAAGACCGCGATCCCCTACCCCCGAATCTGTATAAGATTATCTTTATGATAAATAATGAATGAGTGTTCAGTCAATAATTAAATTCCTGCTGTTCGGGCACACTACCTTTACTACGGAAAGGAGTGCCGGTATGAAGGTATTTATCGTGATTATGATCATTGTCGTTATTTTCTTTGCCTTGATTCTGCTTGATATCTTCATGGGCCGTGCCGGATACAGAAAAAAGGCGTACGAGCCTGTTTTTTCAAAAAAGAAGAGTGACATCGAATTGATCCACTGCGGCGCTGATCTCGTTGAGCGGATGATGAATGATATTCGCCAGGCCGCCTCTTCTGTTCACATGATGTTTTTTATTATGAAAAATGATGAGGTCAGCCACAATATGTATACCTTGCTGAAAACAAAAGCCCAAGCTGGCGTATCCGTTTATTTGCTTCTGGATTGGGCGGGCTGCCGGGCAATTAAAAAAACGGCGCTTCAGACGATGAAAAATGCCGGCGTCCATGTCCATGTGATGAATCGTCCCCGTTTTCCTTTTTTCTTTTTTCACATGCAAAAACGGAATCACCGGAAGATTACGGTGATAGACGGAAAAATCGGTTATATCGGCGGGTTTAATATCGCCGAAGAATATCTTGGAAAGAAGGCGAAGTTCGGCAATTGGGAGGATTATCATCTGCGCATGATCGGAGAAGGCGTACATGATCTTCAAACGCTTTTTGCTTCTGATCTAAAACGAAATACCGGAATCGAACTGGGTTCGGATGTTTGGCCAAAGCTTCAGCAAGGGACTATTTCTCACAAGATCTATGCGACCGACGGTTATTCCCTTGAAAACATATACTTGGCCAACATTGCCCAAGCGAAGAATCGCCTTACGGTTTGCACGCCTTATTACATTCCATCAAAACCGCTTCAAGAGGCCCTTATTAACGCAAGAAAAAACGGCGTATCCGTGAGAATCATTGTACCGATGAAATCAGACCATCCGCTGGTACGAGAAGCGGCTTTTACGTATTATTCGGAGCTCTTGGATGCCGGCTGTCTTATTTATCGTTATTATCAAGGGTTTTATCATGTAAAAGCCCTCATCATAGACGACCATCTCAGCATTATCGGAACAGCCAACTTCGATAAACGGAGCCTGTTCTTAAATGAAGAGGTGAATGTTGAAATTGATGACGAAGCGTTTACAAGTGAAGTCTATGCCACAATTGAGGAGGATATGAAAAAGTCGGAGCTGCTGACGATGGAGGATTTCAGCAAGCGCACATTCAGGCAGCGCCCGGCGGAATGGCTCGGCAGGGCATTATCTTATTTCTTATAAAGGAGAGTTCCTATGATTTTCAGATTCGGGTTCGTTTCAAATGCGATGAGCCTTTGGGATGCGTCTCCCGCTAAAACATTGACATTCGCGCGTTATTCAAAGCTTTCAAAGACTGAAAGAAAAGAAGCGCTTCTGACTGTGACAAAAGCCAATTTGCGCAATACGATGAGAACCCTTCACTATATCATCGGCCACGGCATTCCTTTGTACCGTTTTTCCAGTTCGATTGTGCCGCTGGCTACGCATCCCGACGTGATGTGGGATTTTGTAACACCGTTTCAAAAAGAGTTTCGGGAGATTGGAGAGCTTGTTAAAACCCATCAACTGCGAACAAGCTTTCATCCAAATCAATTCACTCTGTTTACGAGCCCGAAGGAATCCGTCACAAAAAATGCGGTAACAGATATGGCGTATCACTACCGCATGCTTGAGGCCATGGGCATTGCTGATCGCTCCGTTATCAACATTCATATTGGCGGCGCTTACGGAAATAAAGACACCGCCACTGCACAATTTCATCAAAATATAAAACAGCTGCCGCAGGAGATCAAAGAGCGGATGACACTTGAAAATGATGATAAAACATATACAACGGAAGAAACGCTTCAGGTCTGTGAGCAGGAGGATGTTCCGTTTGTCTTTGACTTTCATCATTTTTACGCCAATCCAGACGATCACGCCGACCTGAATGTAGCACTGCCCCGCATGATCAAAACGTGGGAGCGGATCGGCCTTCAGCCAAAGGTTCACTTGTCTTCCCCAAAATCGGAGCAAGCGATACGCAGCCACGCCGATTATGTTGACGCCAACTTTTTGCTGCCACTGTTGGAACGCTTTAGGCAATGGGGAACTAATATTGATTTCATGATTGAAGCAAAGCAGAAAGACAAGGCGCTTCTCCGCTTGATGGATGAATTAAGCTCCATCCGCGGTGTCAAACGCATCGGGGGCGGTGCGCTGCAATGGAAGTCATAAATGTGCAAAAATAGGTTTACGACTTGTCAGCTTTGGGAACTTAGGCTATATAAGACAACAATCGATGGAGGAGAAAGATCATGAAAAATATCAAGTCTCTGAAAGTAGCCGCACAGGCCTTTACTTTAAGAAATTTGATTCATCTTTATAAAATGTGCCATTCCGGAAGCCACGAGGTTTATATTTATTCAAAGAAAACGATGTGCAAAATCAAAAGCTTAATTGAGCTTGAAACGTTCCGCATGGCTCATAATGAAAAGGAATATCTGATCGTAGTTGAAGGAACAAAAGCATCACAGCTCATTGAAAAATTCCAAAATCTCATCGAGCCTGCTGAGAGAGAAGCGCTCTAACTTACATACAAAAAAGGATAGACATCTGTCTATCCTTTTTCTTATGCTCTTACATAATGGAGCTGAACCGCTTGTCCAAATTGTTTTGTCCCTTTTAACCGCAGTTTTGTTTCATTTGTTAGTTCGTGAAACAGCGGGATGCCGCTTCCTAAAACGACGGGAATAACAGTGATGATGAATTCGTCGATGGCATCTTCTTTCATAAAGTCATTCACAAGCTCTGCCCCGCCAGCTATCCAGATGTTTGAGCCTTTTTCCTGTTTCAAACGGGCAGTGAAGGCTCTGGCTCCCTCATTGATAAACGTCACATGTTCATCTTGATAACTGTCGGGCGATCCTGTAAAAACATAGCAGGTTTTATCCTGATACGGGAAAACCGGTGTTAGCACTTTAACGTGCTCATATGTGCTCCGCCCTAAAATGACTGTATCAACAGTCTGATAAAAATCACTGTAGCCGTTGTCACCTTCACCTTCAAATTCATCCAGCCAATCGATGCTTCCATCTTCTTTTGCGATCATCCCGTCCAATGAAACAGCAATGTACAGCACAGTTTTTCTTTCCATGTTCTCCTCCTATCGATGCACCATTTGCCCGAATTGCGCTTGATGCAGCCTGCTGTATAGGCCTCCGGCTTCGATCAGGTCTTGATGACGGCCTTGTTCTTCAATACCGTTGTTTGTGACGACTACAATTCTGTCCGCGTCTTTGATTGTTGCCAGCCTGTGGGCGATGACAAGCGTCGTGCGCCCCTCAGACAACTCTTGAAGCGCCTTTTGGATCGCCGCTTCCGTCTCTGTATCAAGGGCTGAGGTGGCTTCGTCGAGAATCAAGATCGACGGATTTTTCAAGAACATCCTTGCAATTGACAGACGCTGTTTTTGCCCGCCGGAAAGCTTCACGCCGCGTTCGCCAATCATAGTATCCAACCCATCGGGCATGTTATGGACGAGCTCTTCCAGATGCGCCTGCTTCACAGCTTGCCAAATGTCTTCTTCTGATGCGCCTAGTCGGCCGTAGGCGATATTTTCTCTAAGCGTGCCCGAGAATAAGAAAACGTCCTGCTGCACGACGCCAATCTGCCCGCGCAACGAAGAAAGCGTCATGTCTTTTATACTGATGCCGTCAATCGTAATGTCGCCCTCCGATGCTTCATAAAAACGCGGAAGCAGACTGCAAAGCGTTGATTTCCCAGCACCTGACGGACCGACGAACGCCACCGTTTCCCCCGCTTGAATGGATAGGTTGATGTCATTGAGGACATTGTGATGGTCATCATAGCCAAACGAAACATGTTTATAGCGGATATTGCCCTTCAGGCCGGAAACATCTTTCGAATCAGGTGAGTCCTGAATATCCGGCTCTGTCTCCATGAGCTCCATATAGCTTTTGAAACCCGCGATCCCCCTCGGATACATTTCGATAATGGCATTAATTTTGTCAATAGGCCTGAACAGCACATTCGTCAAGAGTACAAACGCCACAAATTCCCCGTACGATAAGGAGCCGCGAATGACAAACCACGTCCCGCACAAAAGGACAAACAGCGTGACAAACCGGGTCAGCATATAGCTGATTGAACCGTTTTTCGCCATGATTTTGTAGGAAGAAAGCTTTGTGACACGAAAACGCTGGTTGTTGACGGCGAAGCGTTCTTTTTCAAATGCTTCATTTCCGAACGCCTGCACAAGCCGGATGCCGCCGATGTTATTTTCTACACGCGCGCTGAAGTCTCCGATATCCTTGTTCAGCGTGGTAAATGCTTTGGTCATTTTTTTGTTGAAATAAAGCGCTAGCCAAATGACGATCGGCATAATGATAAACGTTAATAAAGCAAGCTGCCAGTTAATAAACAGCATCACTCCGAACGCCCCGAGAATGGTCATGACCGCAATGAATAAGTCTTCCGGTCCGTGATGGGCGACTTCACCGATATACATTAAATCGTTCGTGAGCTTCGACATCAGCGTTCCCGTCTTGTTGTTGTCGTAAAATTTGAACGAGAGCTTTTGCAAATGGTCAAAAAGCGACTTTCTCATATCAGTCTCAATATTGATACCAAGCATGTGTCCCCAGTAGGTCACGATATACTGAAGAGCCGAGCTGAGCGCGTACACCGCAAATAACCCGATTGAGGTCGCGATGATCAGTCCCCAGTCCCTGCCCGGCAGCAAGGTATCAATAAAATAATTGACGATCAAAGGAAAACTCAGCTCCATTAAACCTCCCGCGATCGCTGAGAAAAAGTCGAGAAAGAACAACGTTTTATATGGTTTATAATATGAAAAAAATTGCCGCAGCACCCTATCTTCCCCCAATGTATAAATAACTGATAATATTTCTCAATTATACTATACACGGGCTGTTTTGTAAGATCAGATTTCTTTTTTCTTACAGAACACCTGAAAACAGGCGGGCAAACGACTCTTTTGTCCGGTCAGCCACACCTCTTTTATAAAAGCCGACAGGGCTGAGCTTTTCACTTTCCTGCATATCCTCTTCAAAATGGGCCTCAAGGGTTCGGATCGCTTCGGCATCCGTGAAGAACACATTCACTTCAAAGTTGAGCTGAAAGCTGCGCATGTCCATATTCGCGGTACCGACGGAGGCGAGATCGCCATCAATGATCATGACTTTTTGATGCATGAAGCCTTTTTGGTAGGAGTACACTTCAATGCCCTCAAGGAGCAGCTCCGGGAAATAGGACCTCGACGCGTATTGGGTCAAAAAGCTGTCGTTCTTCTCCGGCACCATAACCCTTACCTCTACCCCCTTTGTCGCCGCTGCTTTTAGCGCCGTGCGAATGGATTCATTGGGGACAAAATAGGGCGTGGCGATCCATATTGATTTCTGCGCTGAAGAAATCATTTCATAATAAAGGTCGCTCATGCTTTCCTTCATGTCAGGGCCTGTCGCGACAATTTGATAAATGCCTCCTCCTTCCACGGGAACCGGGGTATTGTACTCCTCTTGATCAATTAGCACTTCATTGGAGACATATTCCCAATCCAGCATAAAGATAGCGTGGAGCGTTTGCACAATTTCCCCCTCAAGCCGCAGGTGTGTATCTCTCCAAAATCCGATGTACGGATCTCTGCTGATATATTCCTTCCCGACATTTAATCCACCCACAAAACCGGTTTTCCCATCGATGATCACGATTTTCCGGTGATTTCTGAAATTCAGCTTCTGGTTGAAAAACCCGTATTTCAGCGGAGAAAACGGGACGATGTCCACCCCCGCTTGTTTCATTCTCATAATATCTCTTCTTGCCAGCTTCATGCTTCCTGCCGCATCGTATAAAAACCTCACCTCGACACCCTGGCGCGCTTTCTCCATCATAATATCCATCATGCCGCGTCCGAGCATGTCTGATTTAAACATGTAGTATTCAATATGTATGTAAGATTCCGCTTTTCTCATTGCTTTGAAAATGTCCGGGAAGGTTTCTTCGCCGTTTTTCAGCACTTTGATGTTGCTTTTCGTATTGATATTCATATGGGCAGCCCTGATGGAATATGTAAAGAACCTCTCTTGATTGTCCTTCAGCCCTGTCACTTCGGGCGTTTCCTCCTTGTCAAACAGCTTCCTGAGCTTTTCCCTGTTGTACATTCGTTTTGTCTTAAACAGCTTTCCCTTTACATAAAGCTGTCCCGAAAACAGATAAAACACGTAGCCGACGATTGGAAAAAAGACAAGAATATGGATCCATAGCAGCGTGTGCTGCGAGGTGCGGTTTTCAAGAATTAATGAATAGATGCTGAACAAAATAATGCTTATATAGCAAAGCAATCCTCCGTAAAACTCAAGTCTGGAAACCGGAAAAAACCAAATGACATATGCCCCGATGAGCATCATATATAAAAAGAAAAATTCCAGTCTCCTTTTCAGCATCCTGATTCTCTCCAATCTGATTCAATTACCTCTGTATTACCTCTTTTTTCTAATCGATAAACCTTGTAAGTAAAAAACCTCTCCGCCAAAGGAGGAGAGGTTTAGAGAAAACTAACTGTCACGGAATTCATCCGCATCGTTTCTGCAGAAATAAAGCAAGACTATTGGCAACGCCGAGTGACAACATGAGCGGCAAGCTGAACCCGCTCAGCACTCCGGCAAGCGCCGAAAAGAAGGCGGCGCTGTGACTGCAAATACGGTGGATAGAGTAAATTTGATACCCATTCTGATGAGAGAAAATATATAAAACGGGAAATTGATCAGAAAGATATAAGGAGTTAGTCAGGCTGAATCATAATCTGGCTGTTCCGCCGGTTTAAAATGAGTAAAATCCTTGATGTTATTTCCATATACAAACATAACAGGATTCCCGGCAGCCCAGCCATTACCTTGGCAGAAAAAACCCCCTCTTGCAAGGGGGATTTTCACGAGCGTTTCCGATATACAACGTAGCTGCGGGTCAGATACTTGAGCGGCAGACTGAACACATGAACCAATCTCGTAAACGGCCACAGGATAAAAACGACGTATCCTATCACAATATGAAACTTAAACCATAGCGGGACACTCTCCATCAAAGAGGCGTCAGGCCTGAACAAAACGATTTCCCTGAACCAGGGCCCGACTGTGGTCCGGTAATCAAATCCTTTCGAATCAATGTTGAGAAACGTGGCCGCAACGCCTGACAGCATCATGAACAGCAGCAGGAGGAGCGTAAGGATATCGGATGGCGAGCTCGTTTTGCGGATTCTTTTGTCAAACAGCCTTCTGTACGTCAGGATGACAAGTCCGGTACATGCCGCAATGCCCGCCGGCAAGCCAGCGCCAATCGCCATTTTGTGATACATATGCTCTGAAATGCCAAGGGAAGCATACACGCCTTCTGGGATCAGAATCCCCATGACATGCCCGCCGACAACGCACAGCAGTCCCCAGTGAAAAAGTGTGCTGCCAGCCGCAAGTTTTTTCTTTTCTAACAGCTCGCTTGATTTCGCCGTCCAGCCAAATTGGTCATGCTGATAGCGGTAAATATGGCCGCCGATAAAGATTGTCAATACAATGTATGGCATAATACCCCAGAGGATCTGCCCGCTCATGCCTGAACAGCCCCTTCAACGCTTTCACGTACGCCAATGTTTTCAAGCGCGGCCAGCAGCACGTGCAGCAGTTCAGCGTATATACTGTCATTTTTTTCGAGACGGGATGCCAGCTCCCTCACATTGGACAGATATTTCTCAAACACGCTTCTCGCTGCTTCAATTTCTGCAGCCGCAGCAAATTCCAGCATCAGCGGCAGATAATCAGGCAGCTCTTTCTCTGTCGGCAGGAAACCGGATTGCTCGTATGTGTTTTTTAAATGCAGCAATTCAATGCCGCGTTCCCTTTGCTCGCCTGAGTTAAAGTAGGTGACATACATATTTGTTTTTTTCCCGAAGTCGAATGTATAGACATAGTGTTCAATCAGCGCTTCCGGAGAATAGCTGGCTGACGTCTCGAAAAAGTGCAGCAGCTTCTCCCGGATTTGCCGGTTGCCGATTTCTTGGATAAGAGCCTTCCAATCGGGAAGCTCGGCTCTCCACTCTTCATCCGGATAAGAGAGAAGACAGGAAAGAGCAGAGAACGTGATTTGCCGGTCTGTGGTGTTCATCTTGTTACACCTCATTTATCAAAAGTTAGAAACAGGAGCCGGGGCCGCCTGAAAATGATAAGCCGCAGCTTCCTTGTTCAGCGTATAAATCTGATACTTCTTCTCGATGGCTGCTCGGAATCACAAAGCGGTCATCATATTTGGCAATCGCAAGCAGCCGATACATATCTTCAATTTGCTGTTCTGTTAAGCCGACACTGGAGATCAGTTCCGGATCGATTGATTTATTCGTCTGGACCGCTCTCATATACTGGCGCATGACAGACATTTTCTTTAATGTTGACCGAATATGATCCGTATCACCGGCTGTTAACAGCTGCGCCAAATAATCTATCGGGATTCTCATTTGGTCGATAGCCGGAAAAATATCTTCCGCCGTTTGCCGGCTGCCTTTTCCTTCAAAGAGATTCATAATCGGGCTGAGCGGCGGAATGTACCACACCATTGGCAGCGTGCGGTACTCAGGATGAAGCGGCAGCGCGATCTTCCAGTCAATGATCATTTTATAGATCGGTGATTGCTGCGCGGCCTCTATCCATTCAGCCGGAATGCCTTGTTCTTTTGCCAGTTTGGCAACCTCAGGATCATTCGGATCAAGAAAAACGTCCAATTGGGAATGGTAGAGATCCTTTTCATTTTCAACAGATGCCGCTTCCTCCACTTTGTCCGCGTCATATAGCATGACGCCGAGGTAGCGGATTCTGCCAACACACGTCTCAGAGCAGATGGTTGGCAGTCCCGCCTCCAAACGCGGAAAGCAGAGTGTGCATTTTTCCGCTTTGTTCGTTTGCCAGTTAAAATAGACTTTTTTATAAGGACAGGATGAGACGCAATATCTCCATGAACGGCATGCGTTTTGATCCACAAGCACAATGCCGTCCTCCTCGCGTTTGTACATGGCGCCGGATGGACAGGATGAGACGCATGCCGGGTTGATGCAGTGCTCGCAAATACGGGGCAAATACATCATAAAGACGTCATCGAATTCTGTTTTGATCGATTCCTCCATCTTTTGTACGTTGGGATCTTCAAGTCCCGTAATGTGGCCGCCTGCGAGATCGTCCTCCCAGTTCGGTCCCCATTCGATATTCATGAAATCCCCCGTCAAGGACGATTTCGGGCGTGCTACCGGCTGGTGTTTTTTCTGCGGGCTGTTCGTTAATGTTTCATAATCATAGTTCCAAGGTTCATAGTAATCATCAATTGACGGCTGATTCGGATTATAGAAAAGGCCTGCAAGCCGATTGGTTTTCGAGCCCGATTTCAGCTCGAGCTTTCCTTTTTTCAATGTCCAGCCGCCTTTATATTTGTCCTGGTCCTCCCATTGCTTCGGGTAGCCGATGCCCGGCTTTGTTTCTACATTATTGAAGTACATATATTCCGCACCGGAACGGTTTGTCCACGTGTTTTTGCAGGTGACGCTGCACGTGTGGCAGCCGATGCATTTATCCAAGTTCATGACCATACCGATTTGCGCTTTAATCTTCAAGCCAATCGACCTCCTTCAGCTTGCGGATGACGACGTTCAGGTCGCGCTGATTCCCCGTTGGACCGTAATAATTAAAGCCGTAGCTGAGCTGGGCGTAGCCACCGATCATCTGTGTCGGCTTGACGTGAATCCTTGTCGGGCTGTTATGGGTGCCTCCGCGGTTATTCGTCAGCTTTGTGCCGGGCACGTTGATGTGGCGGTCCTGGGCATGGTGCATAAACGCCATTCCTTTAGGAATCCGATGAGACAAAACGGCTCTCGCGACGACAACGCCGTTTCGGTTGAAGCATTCAATCCAATCGTTGTCTTTGATATCCGTGTCCTCTGCATCATCTTTATTCATCCACACGGTCGGCCCGCCGCGGAACAGCGTCAGCATCGGCAGAGAATCAAAATACATGCTGTGGACAGACCATTTATTATGCGGCGTCAAATAATTGAGGACGATTTCTTTTCCCTCTTGATCAGGCCGTTTGCTCAGAAACGGGCGATGCTGGAGGATCGGTTTGAATGTCGCCATCGTTTCACCGAATTCCATCATCAGTTCATGATCGACATAATAGGATTGTCTGCCTGTCAGCGTCCGCCACGGAATTAATTTTTCAACATTCGTTGTAAACGGCGAATACCTGCGCCCTCCTTTTTCAGAGCCGGTAAACGCTGGAGACGTGATCACCGTTTTCGGCTGGGCTGTAATTTGTTCGAACGTAAAGCATTCTTCCTCGCGTTCTTCCGCCAGGTCTTTCAGCTTCAGGTTCGTGATGTTTTCAAGTGATTCCCATGCTTTTACTGCGACCTTTCCATTCGAAGTGGATGATAGGGTTAAAATCGCTTCTGCAGCCTGCTTTGCTTCACTTATATTTGGACATCCCTTTGCCACGCTGTCCGAGGTGATTTCTCCCAGTCTCTGTTTGAGTGATTCATATTCATCGGCTATTGACCAGCTCATCCCTTTTGTTCCGCTCGGCTTTAAAGCAACGTTCGGACCAAGTGCAGTCATTTTATGAAAAATGTGTTTGTAATCCCGTTCAACGACTTGGATGTTCGGCATCGTTTTTCCCGGAATGGCTTCACATTCGCCTTTGCTCCAGTCATTGATTTTGCCGAATGGCTGGGCCAATTCCTGCATGGTGTCGTGGAGCAGCGGTGTCGCAACCACTTCTTTCACCGGCTCCATATCGACTTCTTCTGCCAGATCGGAAACGGCTTTTGACAGCGCCTTGAAAATATCCCAGTCTGACTTCGATTCCCACGGAGCCGAGATCGCAGGAGCAAATGGATGAATGAACGGATGCATATCTGTGCTGCTGAGATCGTGTTTTTCATACCATGTCGCCGCCGGCAGCACGATATCGGAATACAGCGCCGTACCCGCCATTCGAAAATCAAGATTGATTAATAAGTCGAGCTTTCCTTCCGGCGCCTGCTCCCGCCATTTGATTTCTTCTGGGCGGATGCTGTCGCTGTCGTCATTCATTAAACCGTTCGTTGTCCCCAGCAAATGCTTGAGAAAATATTCATGCCCTTTTCCTGAGCTTGAGATCAGATTTGCCCGCCATACAAAGAGATTCCTTGGGAAATTCACTTCATTGTCAGGATCTTCAATCGCGAATTTCAGTTTTTTCTCTTGGAGCTGTGAGGCCACGTACGCACCTACGTCTTCAGGTGTTGCTGCCCCTGCTTTTTCAGCTTCTTTATACAGATCGATGCCATTTTGATTGAAAGTCGGGTAAGACGGAAGCCACCCTAGCCGCGCCGCCAGCACATTGTAATCAGCGTGGTGCTTGTAGCGGGATGAAGCAGCAATCGGTGATGCCAAATCACTGATCGGCTGGTCCTCATAACGCCACTGATCTGTCGCAAAGTAGAAAAATGAGGTGCCATTTTGCAGCTTGGGCACGCCTTCCCAGTCCTTTGCAGTTGCAATCGTCTGCCACCCTTCAGCAGGTCGGAGCTTTTCCTGCCCCACGTAATGGGCCCAGCCTCCGCCGTTTACGCCTTGGGCGCCTACAAGTAAAACAAGATTTAACACTGCTCGGTAGATCGTGTCGGAGTTGAACCAGTGGTTAATGCCGGCCCCTACGATAATCATGGACCGGCCGTCTGTATCGATCGCATTTTGGGCAAACTCTCTGGCAATCTTAACGACAGCTTCTTTTTTGATTCCTGTCATTTGTTCCTGCCAGGCAGGCGTAAACGGCTCAGGGTCATCATAGGAGACAGCCGATCGTTCGCCGATGCCCCGGTTCACGCCGTAGTTAGCCAGTATCAAGTCAAACACGGTCGTGATGTACGTTTCTTCACCGTTCAGGTTCATTTTTTTAATAGGAAGATCCCGCTCGAGCACTTTGTTTCCGTCATTTGAAAAATACGGGATGCGCACCGTGCCGATTTCGTCCTCTATTCCCAGCACAGAGAGACGGGGTTCAATCGGTTCCCCGGTTTCTTCATCAATCATGTGCAGGTTCCATTTCTGCTGCCCGTCCCAGCGCGAGCCCATTGTCCCTTGGGGTATGGCAAATGAACTTGTCTGTTCATCCCAAACCGCAGGCTTCCACTGATCATGCTTTGTCTTCCGCCCGATGTCCTTCGCATGCAGAAACCGTCCCGCTGTGTATACGCCATTTTCTTTTGACAGAGTGACGAGAAATGGAAAATCAGTGTATTGCTTCGCGTACTCAATAAAACGTTCAGTTTCTTGGTTCACGTAAAATTCCTGCAGAATAACGTGACCCATCGCCATCGCAAGCGCCCCGTCAGTCCCTTGGCGAATACTCAGCCAGTCATCCGCGAACTTTGAGGATTCCGCAAAATCTGGACTGATCGAAATGACCTTAGCGCCTTTATAGCGGGCCTCCGCCAAAAAATGCGCGTCAGGCGTTCTCGTTAACGGAACGTTGGAGCCCCATGTGATAATATAGCCGGAATTGTACCAATCACTGCTTTCCGGAACGTCCGTCTGGTCACCCCAAATTTGCGGGGATGCTGGAGGAAGATCCGCATACCAGTCATAAAAACTGAGCATAGGGCCTCCGATTAACGACATAAACCGGGAGCCTGATGCGTGGCTGATCATGGACATGGCCGGAATCGGAGAAAAACCGACGTTTCGGTCAGGCCCGTATTTCATCACTGTATACAGCAGAGAGGCTGAAATCAGCTTCAGCACCTCCGGCCATTCAGCGCGCACAAAACCGCCTTTCCCTCTCGCCTGTTTATAGGACTTCGCTTTTTCAGGGTTTTCGACGATCGATTTCCAGGCTTCCAATGGATTTTGATGCGTCTGCAATGCCTCCCGCCACAAATTGATCAGCACACCGCGCACGTATGGATATTTCACACGGAGCGGGCTGTAGATATACCATGAAAAACTGGCCCCCCGCGGGCAGCCTCTCGGTTCAAAATCAGGCATATCCGGGCCTGTTGATGGATAATTCAAATTTTGCCCTTCCCACGTGACTATTCCGTTTTTCACATAAATATTCCAGCTGCAAGACCCTGTACAGTTGACGCCGTGGGTGGAGCGAACGACTTTGTCGTACTGCCATCTGTTTCTGTATACATTCTCCCAATCGCGATCCTCGCGGGTAGTTTGGCTATGTTTATTTGAATGGTGTTCGATAGGAGAGAAATAATTCAATCTCCTAAACAACGGACTCCTTTTCTTTTTCTTCATGAGAGTTCACTCCTTCCGAGTCAGGTGATGCTAAGTTCACTATAAACAGAGACAGCGTGTTTCCTTGTGAACTATGTCACACACTCTGCTTTTTTCACAAAATGTTCACACAAAGGAGAAGGAAGGCTGCGTTCAGGCAGGACGCTTGGGTCATTAGCTGCCTTTCATTCAAAGATCAAAAAAAACCGGCTCTATTTAAGAACCGGGCTCAGCGTTTTCATCCTGTGATGTATGCAGATACCGCAAAAATAATTGATAGGAACAAAAAACATTTTGCTGAAGCATAGCCAAAAAGTTCATTTGCAGCTGCGGATGATAAGACATCATTTTCTTAAATATGTAATATGGGATGTTGAGAATCAGAATGTCTGAAGTGGCATTGACTGAGATAAAGGGCGATAAATAAAGCCCGCCTTTTTCATCAATCGGAAACACATCGCCTTTTTCCCACAGCGCAACGGTTTTCGACCCTTCAGGGAGCCTTGTGTCCATAAAACGGACACTGCCTTTTAATACAATATAAACAGATTGAGAATGAAGAAAAGATGGAGACTGATCACATGAACCGCGGATAAACGTGCCGTTTTTCAGCAAGGTTTCGACAATGGATAGAGGCACTTCATTAAACATAGGAAGTTGTTTCAGAAATAATAAATAGTCACACTGATTCATAGGAAAACCTCCTGTGCTAAGGATAGCTTTAGTGTAGCTCGACTGAGCCTGTACAGCAGTGATGTATTTCACAGCCTGTATGATGAATGTCACTTATCAGGAGGGTGAATGCATTTATAATGAAAGAAAAAAGGAGGATTTCGATGAAGGCGCTGATTCCGAAGCAGCACGGGGCGTGGGCGATGCTGCTGATCCCATTTTTACTCGGCATGGTCAAGGGAGGCCCCGTTATTTGGCATATTCCGCTCTTCCTTGGTTGGCTTTTCCTATACTTAGCGGTTTATCCCGTTACGCTTGCCTTAAAAAAGAAACAAAGCAAACCATATCAAAAGTGGATGTGTTATTACGGTTTTCCCACCTGCTGCTTTTTGATGATCTCGGTCTTTCATAAGCCGCCTCTCATCTGGGTGGGCGTTTCTTTACTGCCGCTGTTTCTCATACATATGTATTTTGCCCGCAGAAAAAACGAACGAGCCTTATTGAATGATGTTGCAGGTGTCTTGTTCTTTTGTTCGGGCGGGTTTGCGAGCTGCTGGCTGGGGATGGGAACCCTTGACGGCTGGGCTTGGTTTATTTTCTTGCAGTCTGCTTTATTTTTTATCGGGAGTTCCTTTTATGTGAAATCGGTGATCCGCGAGAGAAAAAACAGGGCATTTGCATACTGGTCATGGGGATATCACCTGCTGCTCCCCTTTTTATCCGCTCTTTTCGGAGCAGGATGGGCGTTTCTCGCTTTTATCCCGAGCAGCTTGCGGGCATGGTTTTTTCATGGAAGGGATTGGCCCGTAAAAACGATTGGCATTCTGGAAATCGTGAATGCCTGCTTCTTTCTTGCCGTCATGTGCCTGTTTATCACAAGGTAAAAAAACAAGGACACCGCTGTCCTTGTTTTTTTCAGTCAATATTGCAAATCTCCAGCGGGCAATTTTCACACTCAATCTCACATCGTAAATAGTCCCGCTTGTGCAAAATAATTTTTCCGGATTCGTCTATCGAAATAACCCCTTTTTTGCGGAGATCTCCGAGCATACGATTGACGCTTTCCCGTGCAGCCGCGCAAAACTTTGCCAAATCCTGATTTGTCAGGACAATGTTAATCAGAATGCCGTCGCTTCGCTCCACTCCGTAGCTGTTTGATAAGCGGATAAGGGTAGAATAGAGCGCCCCCTTTTTGCCATGAAGAAGCAGATCCCTGATTTTGGACTGAATCTTCCGGAGGTGCGTGCTCATCCATTTCATGAACTCAAATGTCAAAGCGCCGTTTTGGATTAATTCTTTTTCCAGCTTATTTTTATTAATGACGAGCACCTCGCCATCCTCTAGTACTTTTGCACTGAGCATATACCTTGGTTCTTCAGTGAAAAGTGTTAATTCTCCGACGATATCATGCTTTTGGCAGATTCTAAGCGTCAGGTCTTTTCCGTCAGATGTCAGCTTGCCGATTTCAATGAGTCCTGATTGAATCAGATAAAGCTCTTCTGCATCCATTCCTTCCCGAAACAAATACGTGTGTTTTTCCATTTTTCTTTTCGTGCTGATCGATTCCAGCAATTCATACAGATCGCTGGATATAAGATCACTATCAGATGGTCGAACAGAGAGAAAATTCATGAGCTCACCTCGAAGAAAGTCACGTTGTGTGTTTATTGTAACGTGAATTGATTTGTACCCATCGAGAAAAAACTAACAATCTTGTGAATGCCCCAGTGTTAGTTGATGCTCTGGCTGTTTCTCTCCGTGTGTGTTTTCATTCTTTCCTGCCAATACATCCATATGACAAGGACAAAACTGGCTAACGCCACCTCTGAAAGCGCCATAAACCCGATCGCGTACTGGCCTGTTGCCTGAAATACACTCGCCAATATGAGCGGAGGAAAAAAGCCGCCTAAACCGCCCATGGCAGACACAATCCCATTGGCAATCCCCGCTTGCTTCGAAAAATAGAAAGGCACCAGTTTAAAAACAGTTCCGTTTCCTATGCCTGAGCAGACGGCCACGGTTAATGATCCAAACGTATAAAGGCCGATTGTCGGCGAGAACGATAGGATAATGCCTGATAATGTAAGCCCGGCAAAAACAAACATCAAGATGCGGAGCGGGCTCATTTTATCAGCCAGGAATCCGCCCGCAGGCCTGAGCAGCGTAGAAACCGCAATAAAGCCAGCCGTCCGCAAGCCGGCATCTGCAGGATTCAGCCCAAAATGCTCCACCAGAAAGTTCGGCAGATAGATAGTGAAGGCGACAAAGGCACCGAACGTAATAAAATAAAACAGGCTCAGAAACCATAGCACATGATTTCGGTAAACAGCTTTGATTTGAGTCTTAACAGAAACTTTGACCTTCTTCTCATGCCTGTCGCCAAACAATACGTGCAGTAAGGCAAAGACAGCCAGCAAAATCAGATACATTTGCACGGTTGATTTCCACCCGACGGCTTGAGCGATAACCGGCGCTGCAAATGTCGTAACGGCTGTCCCGATATTTCCTGCACCGTAAATCCCATTGACGACACCGTGCTTTTCTTTCGGATAATATTTCGGGAGGGAGGTCACCCCAATGGAAAACACCGCTCCCCCGATCCCTAAGAAAAAGCCGCCTGCGATTAAATCAAACAGAGAATCCGCGATACTGATCCAAAATACAGGAAATAAAAGCAGGATGAAGCTGACCATAAACATGAGCCGCGCGCCAAACCTGTTCGTTAAATACCCTAAAGGAATGCGGAGAAGCGACCCGAGGATCACAGGAATCGCGGTCACTAAAGAAATCTCACCCTTGCTTAAATGAATATCTAATGTGATTTGGGAAATGAGTGATGAAATCAGCACCCAAACCATAAACCCTGCCACCAAGCTTAATGACTGTAACGATAATTGAATGTGTTGACGGTTGATCATTTGGCTTGCCCCTTTCAATGATTCAATAATCAGTCTTATCATACAAAAACTAGCCAAACAGGATTGTGAATTACATCACACGTTTTTCTCATAAAAAAAGGACAAAGCCCGAAGACTTTGTCCTTTTGATCGTGATTACATTTTTTCCGGAGCCGATACGCCGATCAGCTGAAGCGCATTGTTCAGCGTAATTTGCGTTGCCTTCATTAAAGCCAGGCGCGCGCGGCTTTTCTCTTCATTTTCAGGGTCGATGACTTTCTCTGCGTTGTAGAAGCTGTGCAGAGCAGAAGCCAGATCATAAATATAGTTAGTGACACGGTGCGGAATTCGTTTTTCCGCTGCTTCCGCCACTGCCTCTGGGAAGCCGCCGATCGTTTTCAGCAGATCGTATTCTTTTTCTGATTGAATATGGCTGAAATCAAGATCTGCCGCCGGTTTAAGCCCCTGCTCTTCCCCTTGGCGAAGCATGCTGCAAATACGGGCATGCGCGTATTGTGCATAATACACAGGGTTTTCGTTAGATGTTGATACAGCAAGATCTAAGTCAAAATCCATATGGGTGTCTGCACTTCGCATTGCAAAGAAGTAACGCACGGCATCCAAGCCGACTTCTTCAATCAGGTCACGCATCGTTACGGCTTTACCGGTCCGTTTGCTCATTTTCATTTTCTCGCCGTTTTTGTAAAGGTGAACGAGCTGAATGATTTCTACTTCAAGCGTTCCTTTTTCATAGCCCAGCGCTTCGATTGCCGCTTTCATACGCGGGATGTAGCCGTGGTGATCGGCGCCCCAAACGTTGATCAGCTTATCAAAGCCGCGGTCAAGCTTGTCCTTATGATACGCGATATCAGGAAGAAGGTACGTGTACGTGCCGTCCTTCTTGATCAATACGCGGTCTTTATCATCGCCGAAAGTCGTGGAACGGAACCAAGTCGCGCCGTCTTCTTCATAGACGTGGCCTTTTTCGCGGAGCGCTTCAAGCGCCTTGTCGATTTTTCCATTTTGGTACAGTGAAGTTTCTGAATACCACACATCAAACGGCACACGGAAGTTTTCCAAGTCCTTGCGAAGCTTTTCCAGCTCGTATTTCAGGCCGTATTCACGGAAAAACGCGAGGCGTTCACTTTCCTCTTCGTTAACGAAACGATCACCGTATTCCTCAGCGAGACGCTTTCCGATCGCAATGATATCCTCACCGCGGTAGCCATCCTCCGGCATCGGTTTTTCCAATCCGAGTGCTTCAAAGTAACGGACTTCAACAGAAAGCGCCAGATTGTTGATTTGGTTTCCCGCATCGTTAATGTAGTATTCGCGGCTTACATCGTAACCCGCTTTTGAAAGCACGTTGCACAAGGAATCGCCGACAGCCGCCCCGCGCGCATGCCCGAGGTGAAGGTCTCCCGTCGGATTCGCTGATACGAATTCTACCTGAACTCGTTCACCGTTTCCGATGTTCGTTTCCCCGTATGCTTCCCCTGCTTCCAGTACAGACGGAATCAGCTTTGTTAAATATTGATTGTTCATATAGAAATTGATAAAACCCGGGCCGGCGATATCCAGTTTTTCAATCGAAGCCTTCCCTTTATCAAAATGGGCGACAATCTCTTCAGCGATTTGACGCGGCGCTTTTTTTGCCACTCTTGCCAACTGCATCGCCATATTCGTTGAGTAGTCGCCGTGTGTTTTATCTTTCGGTGTTTCTAAAACAACATTGGGAATCTGGCTTTCTTCAGCCAGTCCCGCTTTCAGAACGGCCGCTTTGATTTCTTCTTTCAGCACGTCCTTCATTTGTTCCGCAATGTTCATGCGTGAGTTCCTCCCTCATACGTGATCGTCATATTATGTAAATGCTCCTGCTCGTCTCCGACATGCATGTCATATGCGATGCTGATACGGCCTTTTTCTTCATCGAGATCAGATTGAATCGATTTTGTGCTTGTTTTCAGCTCAAGCTCACCAAATGACATTTTATATTTAGCAATTGTGGAAGCTCCCGTTACGAAACGCTGATTCATTTTGACAGCGCCTGACCTCATGACCAGGACTTCGCCTTCGCTTACTTTCACAATCGTTTTGACTTTGCCTAAGTCGTGTTCTTCATAATAAGATAGATACACTTTATTTTGTTTTACATAGTAAAATCCGGTGGTGCGGAATTCGATGACTTCTTGGTTTCCGTCATCCTCGATCACAGACTTCACATGGAGTGTTATCGGTGTCTCTTGCTTCATTCTGACACGTCCTTTTCATCATTCCACTTTGACTTGAATAGTATAATCATTCGGTTTGTAAACTTCAACTGCTTCTATCTTACCATCATTGCTCATCAGATTTGAAGATAAACCTCATAAAAAGCATTTCCTTATATAGAAGAGAAAATCATATCACTAATTACCTTTAGGAAATGTTACATTTTTCCGAAATCTATCATTTCCTTTTCACATTTTTTTCAAAATATATGTATTGAATTAGTAATTTGATAGTTTTAAGATAAAAGTACAACATAGATCTGCTAGAAAAACAAAAAAAGGGAGGATTCAATTATGAAAAAAGCTGTCATTGTAGAAAACAAAGGTTGTGCAACATGCTCGATCGGAGCCGCTTGTCTAGTGGACGGTCCTATCCCTGATTTTGAAATTGCCGGTGCAACAGGTCTATTCGGTCTATGGGGGTAAGGATCTCCCAAAAGGGCATAGTCATTCTACTATGCCCTTTTTAAGTAAATTACAATTTTTAACTAAAATCTACCTCTTGGATATACATACACAACCGTTTTTCATTTGAATCATATGTATAGGGGATGGTATTTTGTTTATAGAGCAGATGTTTCCATTTATTAATGAAAGTGTAAGAGTTCACCAGCTTCCTGAGGGCGGCGTGTTAGAAATCGACTACTTGCGCGATAATGTCTCCATTTCTGACTTTGAGTATTTGGATCTCAACAAAACGGCTTACGAGCTCTGCATGCGCATGGATGGCCAAAAAACAGCTGAGCAGATTTTAGCTGAGCAATGTGCAGTGTATGATGAATCACCGGAAGACCATAAAGATTGGTATTACGACATGCTCAACATGCTCCAGAACAAGCAGGTTATTCAGCTTGGAAACCGGGCCAGCCGCCATACAATCACCACGAGCGGAAGCAATGAATTTCCGATGCCCCTGCACGCCACCTTTGAACTGACGCACCGCTGTAATTTGAAATGCGCCCACTGTTATTTGGAAAGCTCACCTGAAGCGCTCGGCACCGTGTCGATTGAGCAATTCAAAAAAACGGCTGATATGCTGTTTGATAACGGTGTATTGACATGCGAAATCACAGGTGGAGAAATTTTTGTCCATCCAAACGCCAATGAGATTCTTGACTATGTGTGTAAAAAGTTCAAAAAAGTCGCTGTCTTAACAAACGGAACACTCATGCGAAAAGAGAGCCTGGAGCTTTTGAAGACTTACAAGCAAAAAATCATCGTCGGCATTTCTCTAGATAGTGTCAATTCCGAGGTCCATGACTCCTTTAGAGGGAGAAAAGGCTCTTTTGCCCAAACTTGTAAAACGATAAAATTGTTGAGTGACCACGGTATATTTGTCAGAGTCGCTATGTCTGTCTTCGAAAAAAACATGTGGGAAATCCACGATATGGCCCAAAAGGTTCGGGATCTCGGGGCGAAGGCGTTTTCTTACAATTGGGTTGACGATTTCGGAAGAGGCAGGGATATTGTCCATCCAACGAAAGACGCCGAGCAGCACCGCAAGTTTATGGAATACGAGCAACATGTGATTGATGAGTTTAAAGATCTGATTCCGATTATTCCCTATGAGAGAAAACGCGCGGCAAATTGCGGCGCTGGCTGGAAGTCCATTGTGATCAGTCCGTTCGGCGAAGTACGTCCTTGCGCCCTCTTTCCAAAGGAATTTTCATTGGGAAATATTTTTCATGATTCCTATGAAAGCATCTTTAACTCCCCTCTCGTCCATAAACTGTGGCAAGCGCAAGCGCCGCGGTTCAGCGAACATTGCATGAAAGACAAATGCCCGTTCAGCGGCTATTGCGGAGGCTGTTACTTAAAAGGGCTGAACTCTAACAAATATCACCGGAAAAACATTTGCTCTTGGGCGAAAAATGAACAATTAGAAGACGTGGTCCAGCTTATTTAGGAGGGAAACGATTTGTCACCAGCACAAAGAAGAATTTTACTGTATATCCTTTCATTTATCTTTGTCATCGGCGCAGTCGTCTATTTTGTCAAAAGCGATTATCTGTTTACGCTGATTTTCATTGCCATTGCCATTCTGTTCGGGATGCGCGCGCGGAAGGCTGACTCGCGATGAGCATTTTGGATATACACGATGTATCCGTTTGGTATGAACGGGACAACGTCATCTTAGAACAAGTGGATTTACATTTAGAAAAAGGCGCCGTTTACGGGTTACTTGGGGTAAACGGCGCCGGAAAAACGACACTGATTAATACGCTGACAGGCGTGAACCGCAATTTCAGCGGGCGTTTTACACTGTGCGGAATTGAAGCGGAGGCCGGCATGCCGCAGAAAACATCAGATCAGCTGAAGACTCACCGTTACTTCGCCGCCGATTATCCGCTGCTATTTACAGAAATTACGGCGAAGGACTATGTGTCTTTCGTCCATTCGCTTTATCAAAAGGATTTTTCAGAGCAGCAGTTTGCCAGTTTGGCCGAGGCCTTTCATTTTTCGAAATACATCAATAGGAGAATTTCGGAGCTGTCCTTGGGGAACAGGCAAAAGGTTGTATTGATGACAGGCTTATTGCTGCGCGCTCCCCTGTTTATTTTGGATGAGCCGCTCGTCGGTTTGGATGTGGAATCGATAGAGGTCTTTTATCAGAAAATGCGTGAGTACTGTGAAGCAGGCGGAACCATTTTGTTTTCTTCTCATCTGCTCGATGTCGTGCAAAGATTTTGTGATTATGCGGCTATTCTTCACAACAAACAGATCCAAAAGGTCATTCCGATTGGAGAGGAGACCGATCTGCGGCGGGAATTTTTCGAGGTGATCGGCCATGAATAACATAATCCCTATCATGTCTTTGCTGTTCAAACAGCTTTACAGCCGGCAAGGGAAAAAGGACGCCATCCGCATTGCCGCAGGCCTTGTCATTCTGGCCGTGTTTGAAATCGGGCTGATCCGCCAGGCCGGCATTGATGAATCGGTGTTGCGCAAAACGTATATCATACTCGCGCTTCTTTTGATGAACACATATATGGTGTTTCTTTCCGTGACATCACAATGGAAGGAATCTTATATGAAGCTGAGCTGCCTGCTGCCGATTTCTTCACGGAGCTTTTGGCTCGCCCAGAGTGTCGTTTTGTTTGTCGATACCTGTTTGAGAAGAACTTTATTCTTTTTTATTTTACCGCTGTTCTTATTTGGAAACGGAACGCTGTCAGGGGCGCAAACATTGTTTTGGCTCGGCAGGTTTTCGTTTTTTACCGTTTACTCCATTATTTTCGGAGTTGTGCTAAGCAACCACTTCGTCAAAAAGAAGAACTTGATGTTTCTGCTGCATGCGGCGATATTCGCCTGTGTATGTATCAGCGCCGCTTTGATGCCGGCCGCCACGATTCCGCTTTGCGCGGTTCATATCCTGTGGGCGGTGGTCATTGACTTTCCTGTCTTTCTGCAGGCGCCTCCGCAGCAGGGCAAGATGCATTCATTTATGCGGCGATCTGAATTTTCGTTTTACAAAAGAGAATGGAACCGATTTATCTCTTCTAAAGCGATGCTGTTAAATTACGCGGTAATGGCGGTATTCAGCGGCTTCTTTTCGTTCCAGATGATGAACACCGGCATCTTCAATCAGCAAGTGATTTATATCGTGATTTCCGCGCTTTTGCTCATCTGCTCGCCGATCGCCCTTTTGTATTCGATTGAAAAAAATGACCGGATGCTGCTCATCACGCTTCCGATCAAGCGAAAAACGATGTTTTGGGCGAAATATCGCTTTTATTCAGGCCTATTGGCAGGCGGATTTCTCCTTGTCGTGATGATTGTGGGTTTCATCAGCGGCCGTTCGATTTCAGTTCTCACTTTTTTGCAGTGCATTGAGTTGCTGCTGGCGGGAGCGTATATCAGGTTAACTGCGGATGAAAAAAGGCCCTCCTTCAGCTGGCAGACGGAGCAGCAGCTATGGAGCGGTTTCTCAAAATATCGGTCTTATCTGTTTTGTCTTCCCCTATTCTTAGCCATATTAGCCGGCACCGCTGTATCCTTGGCGGTCATTCCGATAGCCGGTCTGGTCATAGTCTATTACCTGCAAAAACAGGATGGTGGTTTCTTTGATACAAGCAAAAGAGAACGGCTTGGAAGTTAACCTGCTGAAGACTCATCAATTTTCAACTATTTCAATCGCCGCGAGCTTTCTGAAACCGATCGAAAGCGCGGCGGAACCTGAGGAAGAAACGATTTATTTTTACGGCGCCGCCGCATACCTGAAGGAGCAAATCATTGACGCTTTTGGTTATGCTGCCGGCAGCCGTTTCATGTACTCAGCGAATCTCTTTTTTGATCAGCAGCTGAAAACCTGCGGGACCCGTTTGATTCACCCATTATATAACGGGAATCTTCATGTTGACGCCCTGATGAAAACTTTTGCAGACTTGTCTTTCCCTTCTTCTCTTTCATTCGAAGCATTTGAAAAGGCCAGGAATGAGCTGCTGCTGAAAATCGAAAAGAAATTCACTGATCCCTTCTCCTACTCGGCGGCTCGCTTGGCTGAGGAGGTCTTCGGAAACCCGATGTACGGCACAGGCATGTTTGGCCGGAGAGACAGGATAAAGGCGATTCATCCTAAACGGTTTCTCGACGCAACGGACTTTATCGTTGATTTAGTGTCCCAGCAAAAACAGCTGAACATATTGGGACAAGTACAAGCATGTGATGTTCGGGGACATGCCCCGCAAACGTCCGCTGTAACGTCCGGAAGAATACCCGTAAACCGGCATGTTTTTGAAACAGAGACACGCAGCGCTGCAGGTCCTTCCGTCTTGACACTCGGATTTGACTGCGGAGAGATGAAAGATGCCAGCGATTATATCAAAATACAGCTAATAGACGGATTACTGGGAAAGTACGGCCATTCCGCTTTATTCAAGCACTTCAGAGAGAAGGATCTGGCAGTCTATCACGTTATCACCCGTTACGATGTCATGAACAATTTGCTGCTTGTTTCAATATGTACAGATCAGCTTCATGAGAAAGACATTCCCCCGCGCGTTTTGGAAGCTGTCTCAGCTTTTCATACAGATGAGCGGGAACTAGAACAGGCAAAGCAGTTTTTACGCAATGAATTGCTGCTGCAATTCGATTCTCCCGAAGGTCTATTGGCCTATATGGGGGTCCTGCGCCGCTTCTCCTGCACGAAAGAAGCCTTGCTGGATGGCATCTCAGCGGTTACATGCCGTGATGTATTGCAATTCATAGCGACCATCAATTATATCGGAGCTCATGTAGTAAGGGGATGAAGAGATGGAAAAGAAAGCCTTTTTTCAACAGCTGGATGAACGAACCGATATCAGATACACAGACAGCGGACTAAAAATATTCAGATTGAAATTCCCCCGCGCCCACCTGCGGCTGTGCAATGTAAAAATCGATTTTGGAAGCCGGGATGTATGTATACGGGCAGAATCCGGTGATACACTGCTTCCGTATGGCACAGCACATTTTTTAGAGCATCTTCTCTTCTGGCATAACGGCCGCAATCTGTACAGTGATTTTTTTGCGCATGGCGCGCTTTTAAACGCATTCACTACCTACACCGATACCAATTTCATGTTTACCTCATTACCGGATCGGCTCAGACAAACGATTCCCATCCTGCTTGATGCTTTATGGAACCACTCATTTGACAAGAAGATTGTCGCTCAGGAAAAAGCTGTGATTACAAGCGAAATTCAAACAGCACACCTTAACCATCAGCTCTCATATCATTATCAGCTGATCAGCATGCTTTCTCCCTCCTCACCAGCTGCCGTTTTCCCCGCAGGCAGAATCGAAGATATTGAGGCGCTGGACATCAGTGATTTACAAAAAGCCTATAAGGCTGCCTACCAAGCCCATCGGATGACGCTGTTTTTGATTGGGGGCTCAGAAAATACAGAAACGCTTTTGCCTCCTCACCTCCAGCTGGAAAAGCGTCCGGATTATCATGCTGAAAGAAAAATCATCCCGGCATGCCCTCCAGTCCTCTCACAAAAAATGATGCTGGGTGATGAGGAGCGGATGGAAGATACCTGGACCGGATTACAGATCGGCGCACTTCCCGGGCAAAACGATCTGTTGTCGATAAAGCTTTATTGGGATATCGCGGCTCGTATTCTATTTCAATTAGATTCACCGTTTTTTCAAGAGATTCAGCAAACGTACCGCCTGGAAATCGATCGCTTGTCAGCCGAGACTTATATATATGAGGATGGCGGTTTCTTGATCCTTCACAGTCAAGGGACCCATTCTTCAGCTTATATCGATGTGGCTTCATACTATGTCACACAGAAGAAAGAACAGGTTGCCGCCTGGCTTCAATACGGCAAGGACTCTTTGACAGACGCGATCATTTATGACAGCGATTATGTGCGTAAATGCTTCGAGTGGGCAGCCGAGTGTGACAGGTGCGATTGCTCGTTTCTTGACATGTACCACATCATTCAAGATATGGATGCGCAGGTTTTCTTGTCTCTCATTGATGCAATGGCATCTTCTAACAAAGCGATCATTCACGTTTCTCAGAAAGAGGCGATCAGACAATGAAACAAAGCACTGTCTTTACCCTTTTATTGCTGCTTATAGGTATGGCGGCTTATTCCTTCGGCTGGGTTCAGGCCGTTGCCGAAGCCGCCGCCCAATATGTACAGATGATCAACAATGATGCTGTGCGGCTCGGACTGCTGGCTTGTACCGCTGCCCTCCTGATGCTGCCTGCTTTTCTCTATCTTCACTATGTCACCCAATCCGTGAAAAACATGACAGCAGCTTTTCAGAAACTCACACAGTCTCATCAAAGCTGCTGTGACTTTCAGCAACACAACTTGTGCAGCCGATATGCAGAAGACGTCAAATCGCTGCGTGACAGCTATAAAAACGTCCGCCAAACATACGTGATGGCTGCCGTGTTGTGCCAAGTCATCATATTCGGCTGCATGTTCGAAATCGTTAAAGCCGTCCCTTTCCGCCTTCATACGCCCCCTGCCTTTTCAATGGGACTTGCGATGCTACTGATCCTGTATTTATTGTTTTGCATGCGAACGTATTTGCGGCAGCTTTTCCGGCACGGCAGCCTGTTCAGAAAAGTGTTTGCGGGAGCACTGGCAGCAGCCGGGATTTGGTGGATGCTCAGTTTCTCTATAAGTGAACTGCTGTTTCTGATTATCCTGGCTGCCATTCAGCAAATCGGATCATTTATTTATAAACGATTCTCTTATCACAGCACCGCTTCTCTTGATCTATAAAATAGCTACATCGCAATCGCAGACGGACCCGCGCCAACCGGAATCACCGTCACGGCTGTATAATCACTTGTGCGGTACACGGTCACAGCATTGTCGTTGGGCTGTGCCGCATAAATATACTGTTTGTCCGGCGTTACGGCGAGGTCAAAGGCGCCGGGGAGAGACACGTTTGCAATGATCCTCTGTCTGGCCGTATTAACTACGTATAAGTTATTAATGAGAAACGGTTCACTATATGGCTCTAGAAAATAAGCTCTAGTACTATCGAGAGAAAATACAATCGTCCTCAGCGTTTCAAATAAACGGCTGAAGTCCCCTCCCCTGCTTAATGGTGACAAACTAATCTCCGTTACACCTTTCGGCCACAGCTCACCATTCAATACGTACGCAAAATTTCCAGCGTAAGGAGTTGTAATTAAACTGGGAAATTCAAATGTATCTATGATACTTTCTACCAACTGCCCAGTATTTACATCATATTTATCAACCGACCAACTGCTTCCATTAGCGGTATAGACATACTGTCCATTCGGATCAAGAGCAAAGTCTAAAGCGCCGGGTATCGGAATGACATCAATGACCGATTGAGAGGCCGTGTTAATCACATATATAGATCCGGCGGCCATCACGTATGCGAACTCATCTGTTGGATCAAATTCGATTTTTCTCGGCCCTCCTCCAACAGTAATGGTATTTATGATGGTTAATGTTTTATTATCAATCACTGAGACAAGGTTGGTATTTCCATGGAGGACATACGTGAATGCTTTATCGAAAGTAACGCCTAGATTAGTTGGCACGTCAGAAAAAGGGATTGTTTTTACAACAGTGTTTAAATCTGCATCAATAACCGAAACCGTGCTGTCTCCAGTATTGGCAGTAAACACATACGATTGAGGGTCTGGTGATGGCGGTAAAACAAGTGTCCCGGCCACCGTAAGCGGACTGCCGTAGAAAGGCGGTACAATGAGCAGATCTTCCACTGTTATTTGACTGAAATCAGGACAGCGGCCAGACTGTGCTGCATAATAAACAACTTGATCAATCTCTTCAGTATGAATCACAGAAACAGCCCCGTCTCCTTGTCCATATTGATTTCGTACAGGCGACACACTGACAAGAAGCGTAATGGTCCCTTGTACTCTCACAGCATATCGAACACCGATATCTTCTGGTTCCGGCCCAGTCTGGATTAAGCAAGGCTCACTGATACAGGACAAATTGTCTGTACTCCATGTAACAGCCGCTGACGCTTCGGCCGTATCAACCTTGAAGCCCTCAGGGAAATCTATCGGCACTTGAAACGGCGCTTCCCGGCTAATTTCCTCATCACAAAAACAGAAACAATTTTCCTGTAAAGCAGAAAGATCATTCTTTTTCATGATTTCACGTCCTTTTAGAAATGCACAACATGCAGCGGTTAAATCGTAATGGCACCCGGTGAAACCCCAAGAGATATCACAGTTTCCTCAGAATAATCATCTGTGTTGTAAACAATGATGCTCTGCTCTATAAAACGAGTTGCATACAGAAAATCGCCATTCGGGGTAAACGCATAGTCTGTTGCTGATTGCGGAACATTTCCTATAACGCCTGCTCCATTTGGACTGACAGAATATAAATTGCCAGTGAAGCCGTCATATAAATACACCTCTGCTCCACTCGTAAACATTCGATATTCCCCTTCATACTCCAGCTCTTGGGTGCTGCTGATGGTAAACGTATTTAAATCAATAACCGTCAAATAATTAAAAAAGAATTCTTGTTCTAATACATAGGCATACCGCTCCGGCCAATTTGTTTCTATGGTTGATACGATAAGCTCTCGTTCAATTGTTCCTGTGACTTCACCGGTAGTTAGGTCCACTTTTTGCACTATTCCAAAATTCAGAACATAGGCGAATAACCCATTGGGATCGATTGCAACATCATATCCTTCCACAGGAATCGACCTATCCACAGTTAACGTATCAATTCCAATCACATAAACCGCAGTACCGGTGAAAACATAAGCAAACTCATGATTAGGGATAAATCTAATCAATCGAGGCGGCTGATCCAGCAATATAGTTGCTGTCACTGTTAATGTGTCATAATCGATGACAGAAATCACATTATTGTTGGGATGTAAGACAAACACAGCGCTTTTATCTGGCGTAATTTCAATACCTGCCGGATTGTACGGAAGAGCAATCGTTGTCACAACAGTATCGGTGTTTGTATCAATCACAGAAACTGATTGATCATTTGGATTCGCTGTAAACGCGTAGACGGGTTCCGGCTCCGGTACAAGCACAATTGTCCCCGTCACCGATAAAGGACTGCCGTAAAACGGCGGAACAACAACAAGGTTCTCAATCGTGATGTCACTGATATCCGGGCAATCATCCGATTCATCGGAATAATAGACGACTTGATCGATTTCTGCATTGTGAATGACGGAAACAGCCCCGTCCCCTTGTCCATATTGATTTCGGACAGGTGAGACACTGACGAGTAGCGTAACGGTTCCCTGCAGGCGCACTGCAAATTGAACACCGACCTCATCAGGCTCAGGCCCCGTTTGAATTAAGCAACGGTCACTGACACAAGAAAGGCTGTCTGCATTCCACGTCACGTTTGCAACAGCTTCAGCCGGATCAACGACAAACCCTTCAGGTAATTCAATCGGTGCTTGAAACATGGCTTCTCGGCTTGCTTCTCCCTCACAAAAACATAAGCACTCTTCTTGTTCTGCTCCTGCTTTTTCTTTAAAGGAAAGCTTGTTTTTTCTCATTCCTTCACTTCCTTTTCAGACATACACTGCTCACGCAGATATAACAGAATATGGAAGGGTAACGTGTTTGCTTGTACAAATTGCTGAGGGTAAACGCTTCTTTTTGAAAATATATCTCCAAACATGCGGTGTAACGAAAGAAAAAATTGCGGTTTTTTTGCGCTTCTCACAAGAATGTTGATGATAAAATATGACATATATAGAATTATGAAGGGAGGGATTTGCAAACGTGACAGGTGTCATATCTTCTTCTTCCATCGGAGAAAAGATTAACGAATGGTATATGTACATACGCCGATTCAGCATACCCGATGCAGAATATTTGCGACGAGAAATCAAGCAAGAGCTGGATCAAATGGAAGAAGATCAAGACCTTCATTTGTACTATTCACTGATGGAGTTTCGGCACAACCTAATGCTTGAGTACCTTGAACCGTTAGAAAAAATGAGGATTGAGGAACAGCCGAGACTGTCTGATCTGCTGCTTGAGATTGATAAAAAACAGGCTCGTTTAACTGGTCTGCTTGAGTACTATTTTAACTTCTTCAGAGGCATGTACGAGCTGGACCAGCGGGAATATCTGTCGGCTATTAAATTTTTCAAAAAGGCCGAAAGCAAGCTGATATTCGTTAAGGATCGGATAGAGAAAGCTGAGTTTTTCTTTAAGATGTCTGAATCTTATTACTATATGAAACAAACGTATTTTTCAATGGACTATGCACGGCAAGCATATGAAATATACAAAGAACATGAAGCTTATAATATAAGATTGCTGCAGTGTCATTCTTTATTTGCCACCAATTTTTTAGATTTAAAACAGTATGAGGATGCCATCTCACATTTTCAAAAAGCTTATTCTATGGCAGAAGCTGAAAAGCAGCCCCAATTAATGGGGAGAACTTTGTACAATATCGGGCTTTGTAAAAACAGCCAAAGCCAATATGAGGATGCCATACCTTATTTCAAAAGAGCAATAGCTGTTTTTGAAGAATCAAATATTCTTCCTTCCTTACCTCAAGCGTATTTTTTAATTACACAGATCCATTATAAATTAGGAAAAATAGATAAAGCTCATGAATATCATAGTAAGGGAATGGCTTATTCACAAAAGGCCGGAGATGTAATATATTTATCAGAGTTTGAATTTTTGAAATCTTTATACTTATCAGGCCCGGATGAAGAAGCAATTCAAGGATTTTTTGATTTTCTCGAAAGTAAAATGTTGTATGCTGATCTTGAAGATTTCGCTATTGATGTGGCAAAATATTATCATGAACGTAAAAATTTTCAAAAAGCTTCTGCTTATTTTTTGAAGGTGGAACAAGTAAGGCAACTTATTCAAGGAGGAGTGAGTTTGTATGAAATTGAAGTCTAAACTATTACTCTCTTGTCTGGCTCTAAGCACTGTGTTCGTGGCAACAACTATTGCAAATGCACCTACACACCAAATTGAAGTTGCACAACGAGGAATGATTTAACCGCCGTCCATCGGCGGTTTTTTCGTCCCCTCTTTACCAAAGTCTCCCAATCCATGCTATGATCTTTTCAATAATCTTGAAGAGAGTGGAAATGCAGCATGTCTCTAAAAAGTGTGAGAACCCACTTTACTCAATGGAATCGAGAAAATGATGTGACGGAGTTCGAAACGTCGAGTGCGACAGTTGAACAGGCAGCTGAGACAATCGGCGTAAGCCTGTCTAGAATCGCCAAGTCCCTGTCCTTCAGAGGGGAAGGAGATCAGGTGATTCTGATTGTGGCAGCCGGCGATGCCAAGATCGACAACAAAAAGTCCAGGCAAACATTTGGCTTTAAAGCAAGAATGCTCTCTCCTAATGAGGTGCTGGAGCAGACAGGCCATGAAATTGGAGGAGTTTGCCCATTTGGATTGGCTCATGATCCTGAGGTTTATCTTGATGTATCGCTGAAACGGTTTCAGACTGTTTTCCCCGCATGCGGCAGCAGAAACTCCGCTATTGAATTAACACCGAAAGAATTATCCGAATTTTCTTTCTCAAAAGTGTGGATTGATGTTTGTAAAGACTGGGAATAAAAAAACATCCAGACATCGTCTGGATGTTTACTTATTTCACAAACCCAAGCAGCATTTCACGGATGATTTTGCTGGCTGTGTTTGCCGTTTGCTCTGAGTGGTCGTATACCGGCGCGACTTCCACTAAATCAGCGCCCTTTACGTTTACCTCTGAACGCGCAATTTCATGGACCGATGCAAGCAGTTCTTTAGACGTGATGCCGCCGGCGTCAACCGTTCCTGTACCCGGTGCGTGTGCAGGGTCTAATACGTCAATGTCAATTGTGACATAAACCGGACGGCCCGCCAGCTTCGGAAGCACCTCTTTCAGCGGTTCAAGCACTTCAAATTTTGAGATGTGCATGCCGTTTTCCTTCGCCCATTCAAACTCTTCTTTCATGCCGGAACGGATTCCGAATGAATACACATTGTGCGGTCCGATCAATTCTGCCGCCTTACGGATCGGCGTGGAGTGAGAAAGCGGTTCTCCCTCATAATCAACACGAAGATCTGTATGTGCGTCAAAATGGATAATCGCAAGGTCTGGGTATTTCTTGTACATCGCTTTAATGACAGGCCATGACACGAGGTGCTCCCCGCCCATACCCATTGGGAACTTCCCTTTTTCTAAAATGCTGTCCACGTACTCTTCAATCATATCCAGGCTTCGCTGCGGATTTCCGAACGGCAGCGGAATGTCGCCAGCGTCAAAGAAGTTCAAGTCAGCCAGATCGCGGTCTAAATATGGGCTGTATTCCTCAAGGCCGATTGACACCTCACGGATTCTGCTTGGACCAAAGCGTGAGCCCGGGCGATAGCTGACTGTCCAGTCCATCGGCATGCCGTAAAGAATGGCGTCCGCCTCTTCCCACTCGGGACGGCTCGCGATAAATACTTTTCCTGAATAAGCTTCATCAAATCTCATCTATAATACCCTCGCTTTCCTGTAAAAAAGCGCAAGATTCGCTCCTGCGCCATACCTTCATTATTTAATCAGGTCACTCACAAATTTCGGCAGAACAAACGCCGCTTTATGAATATCTTTTGTGTAATATTTCGTCTCAATATCGAAGAAACGGCTGTCTTCCACTGCAAGCGGATCATATTTTTTCGAGCCAATTGTAAATGTCCACAAACCGCTTGGATATGTCGGAATGTTCGCCGTATACAGCTTCGTAATCGGGAAGATTTCCTTCACGTCGCGCTGTACATTTGTGATTAATTCCGGTGTAAACCATGGGTTGTCCGTCTGCGCAACGAAAATACCGTCTTCTTTCAGCGCTTTTGCGATTCCTGCGTAGAATCCTTTTGTAAACAGGTTTACAGCCGGTCCGACTGGTTCAGTCGAATCTACCATGATGACGTCATATTGATTTTCAGATTTTGCAATGTGCATAAATCCGTCATCTACCTGCACGTCAACGCGCGGATCATCCAGTTTGCCTGCGATAGAAGGAAGGAACTTTTTAGAGTATTCGATAACCTTGCCGTCAATATCTACAAGTGTCGCTTTTTTCACGCTTGGGTGCTTCAGGATTTCTCTGATAACGCCGCCGTCACCGCCGCCGACTACGAGAACGTGCTCCGGATTTGGGTGCGTGAATAATGGGACATGCGCCACCATTTCGTGATAAACGAATTCGTCTTTTTCAGATGTCATCACCATGCCGTCCAAAAAAAGCATGTTGCCGAACTCTTCTGTTTCCACCATTTCTAAATGCTGAAACTCCGTTTGTTCTGTATGTAACGTCTTGTTAACCTTCATCGTAATGCCAAAGTTTTTCGTCTGCTTCTCTGTGTACCAAAGTTCGCTCAATTGTCATCTCCCTTTCGAGGCTGTATTCATTTATTGTAAGCGTCTTATCAGCTTTTATTCTCGGTTGAAATCTCATTTTCACCTAAGGAAAAAGTATAGAGGATGGCGGGGAAAAAGTAAAGATGCGTCCTGTTCTGCGATGTTTAAAAACGATCTTTTTTTCTCATAATAGTAGAAACATAAAAAAAGGGGGAACCCGTTGTGGATGCAATGACAAATAAACGGCTGAGACTGACGCTGAAAACCGTTCGCGCCTTTATCTTTTTAGGGGCTTTTGCGGCCTTGGCGGCAGCTGCTGTGTTTATGACTGTCATTTTGATAGCCAAATACCAGGGCGCTCCCTCGGTGCAAGTGCCGCAATCCACGATTTTGTACGCGAGTGACGGCTCAAAGCTCGGGGAAACGAACTACGGCGAAAAGCGCTATTGGGTCCCCTTAAAGGACATGAATCCGACGATCGTAAAAGCGACAGTGGCGATTGAAGACCAGAATTTCTACGATCATCACGGCTTTGATTATAAACGCATGGCCGGCGCGGCGCTTGCTGACCTGAAAGCATTTGCCAAGGTTCAGGGTGCAAGCACCATCACCCAGCAATATGCGAGAAACTTATACCTTGAACACGACAAAACGTGGAAACGGAAATGGAATGAGGCGTTCTACACGATCCGTCTGGAACAAAACTATTCTAAGGACGAGATATTAGAAGGCTATTTAAATACGATTTACTACGGCCACGGCGCCTACGGCATTGAAGCAGCTTCCCGCCTGTATTTCGGCAAGCATGCCAAAAACCTGACGGATGCGGAGGCGGCGCTTTTGGCAGGAATCCCGAAAGGCCCTTCCGGCTATTCACCGTATGTCAATGAGACGAAGGCCAAGGAACGCCAGAAAACGATTGTGCGGATGATGGAAAAGCAGCAGATGATCAGCCAAAAGAAAGCGGATGAATTGATCAAGGAACCTCTTTCCTATCAGCCTTTGAATAAACAAGTTTCCAAGAGAAAGGCTCCTTATTTCTACGACAATGCGATGAGAGAGCTGGAAAAAAAGCTCGGCATGACACGGGAGCAAATTGAAACGAGCGGGTTAAACGTCTATACAACGGTAGATAAACGGATGCAGCGCATCGCCGAGGAGACCATTACCGAAACGGTTAACGCGGGCTCTGACATTCAAGTCGGGTTTTCAGCCATTGATCCCCGCACCGGAAACGTTCTCGCCCTTGTCGGCGGCAGGGATTATCAAAAAAGCCCGTTTGACCGGACGACACAGGCGAAGCGCCAGCCTGCTTCGACGATCAAGCCGTTGCTGTACTATAAAGCGATTCAGAGCGGATTTACGCCAGTCACTTTGATGAAAAGCGAAGAAACCGAGTTTCAAATTGATGCAAAGGGAGAAACCTATTCTCCAAGCAACTATAACGGATACTATGCCAACAAGCCGATTACGCTTCTGCAGGCGCTGGCGCTTTCCGACAATATTTACGCTGTGAAAACGCATCTTTTTCTCGGCACGAACAAACTTGTAAAGACGGCAAAGGAATTCGGCATTACCGCCCATCTTCAAGCACTGCCGTCCCTGGCACTCGGCACCGAACCCGTACGTCCGATTGAGATGGTCAACGCCTATGCCATGCTCGCAAATGGCGGAAAGAAAATCGAACCGACTTTTATTTCAAGAGTAACGGACGCAGCCGGCCACGTGCTGTACGAAAACCCGAATCAGCATAAACAGGTGCTTGATGAAAAAGCCGCTTTTGTCACAGCGAGTATGATGACAGGCATGTTTGATATCGATTTAAATGGATATACGTCGGTTACGGGGCGAACGATAGCCAACCGCCTGACAAGAACGTATGCCGGAAAATCAGGAACCACCAGCGCAGACAGCTGGATGATCGGCTTCAATCCGAAGCTGGCCGCCGGTGTTTGGACCGGCTATGACAAAAACAGCACCATCGACTCGGTCGAAGAAAAAAGCTATGCTAAAACCATTTGGGCGGACTTCATGGAGGACGCGCTCAAAGGCGAACCGGAAACCGCGTTCAAGCCGCCAAAAGGCGTAACCGGTGTGTACATTGATCCGGAAACAGGCTACTCATCAGGTCCCGGCTGCGCCGCTAAGCATTACACATATTTTGTGAAAGGGACAGAACCCGCAAACGTGTGCTACGGGGCAGAACCCGCAAAACAAACAAAAGACCGGCTTCCATCCAAAGAAAAGCCCGCTTCCGAGAAAAAGTGGTGGGACAAATGGCTGGGGCGACATCATTGAAAATAACCCGGCTCCTCGGAGGCCGGGTTATTCGTATGGTTCCTTCATAATCGATGGAAGAATGTTAGACAATCGAGCTGAACAATCAGTTTTGGGATAAAGTGGTGAATTTCTCATTTCTTCGGCGCTGGCTTTCATCTCCCAGTCGCCGACTCATATCCCCCTAAAAATGAAAAACCCCGAGTCTTGTTTCGGCTCGGGATTTTCCATGTCCTATTTCTGTATCACCAGTTTACTCAATGTTTACGAAAAATATCTCAAATACTTTAAAAGTTCACAAAAAATTCATAAATTAATTGTTTTCTGGAAGCAGGCTCGTTTTTAACTCATCTGAGGAACGGTCCCATAGGCCCTGATCATGCTTTTTCAGAAATTCGCCTAGTACACGCTTCGAGCTGTCGTCCATTTTATCAACGATGATTTTCCGTTTCATGGATTTATCCATCAGATTCACATGCTCAGGCAGTGACTTGTAGCCTCTTCTGATGCTTCTGTCGACCGTCATTTCACAGGCTGTCACACCAGCGTAATAAGGCCCCTCTTCTTTTCTGTCAATCGTTACCCACACAAGCCAGTATGGTTTTCCGTTCGGCACTTCTTCTTTATTCGGGAGAAATTTAATTCCTTTTTCAACGGTGCTGCGGGCATGCATAGCGCCGATGTCTACGAACGCTTCTTTTTCCTCTACATCAACGAATACGGGAGAAATGTTATCAAGGCTGAGTGCCCCTACGCCAAAACCGCCGTGTCCGTCTGTCGGATCACTTTTGATAATATTAAACCCGATTGATTTTTTCTTTTTTTCTTCCATGAAGTTCTACCTCCTACAAAAGCGGTTGAAATATCGCTGAAAACAGCTTTAAAATCGAATCTCTTCCTGCATTGAGCATCGGCCACAGCACGTAAGATCCTAGCGGTGTCACAAACAGCACCAAAAATACGATAAAGCCGTAGCTCTCCGCCTGCGTCATTTTGGCACGCACGCCCGGCGGAACGAGATCTTCTATAATTCGATAGCCATCGAGCGGAGGAAGCGGCAGCAGATTAAATAAAAACAAGACAAGATTCAGCTGTATCCAAATAGAAAAAAACTGATCCAGCCCCGTGCTGAACGCCGCAAGCATTTCCATTCCGTACGCATGCATCAACACTAACAAAAAGAAACCAATAAACGCAAGAATCAGGTTACTGACGGGCCCGGCTATAGATACGAGCACACCAGCAAGCCGGGGTTTCTTAAAGAAACGGCGATTCACGGGAATGGGGCGCGCCCACCCGAATCCGGCCACCAGAATCAAAATGGTTCCGAACGGATCAAGGTGTTTAATGGGATTCAGCGTCAGTCTTCCTTGTTTTTTCGCCGTATCGTCACCGAATTTGTATGCGACATAAGCGTGGGCAAGCTCGTGCATCGTAAACGACACAATTAGCGTGATGACGAGGTATGGCATTAAAGATAACGGATAATATAAAAAACGGTCCAAGTGAGATATCCCTCTTTCTCAAAATGCAAGAATTTACTTTATTCAGTATACTATAAGAAGCCTCTTTTTCTAAAGAGAGGAAACGAGATAAAGGAGGATTCAGCACCCATGCCATACGTAACTGTCAAAATGCTCGAAGGCCGTACAGACGAGCAAAAACGCAATCTTGTCGAGAAAGTAACAGAAGCCGTAAAGGAAACAACCGGTGCTTCTGAAGAAAAAATTGTTGTCTTTATAGAAGAAATGAGAAAAGACCATTATGCCGTCGCAGGCAAACGCCTGAGCGATATGGAATAATCTCTATAAAGCCGGCGCTTCGCGCACCGGCTTTTATTATCCCTATTGAGCCAGCTTCGCAATAATCGCCAAGAACGTCTTTTTCTCTTCGGCTGTTAAACGTTCAAACATGCCATCAATCAGCTGCTGGCGGTTTTCGATCATTTGTTCAGCCGCTCCCCGGCCCGATTCAGAAAGAGTAATCCATACAGTGCGGCGGTCATTGTTATTTCTGGATCTCTCAATAAACCCTTCCTGCTCTAAATGATTCAGAGCTGTGGTCGTGGCAGAGGGAGACAGTGTGACCTCCTTCAAAATATCCTTTATGGTGCAGCTCCCATGTCTGTATATGATCCGCAGAATAAACCCTCTTACATTATTCACGTGTTTCGGAACGGTGGCTTCATCTAATTGCTTCGTGCTTTTCAAATACTTTGTAAGTGCGTGATCCAGCAAATTTGCTTCCAGTTTGTCATGGTCCATGTCAATTTCCCCATTTCGAGATGCATTCATAACATACGAACGATATGATTTACTTATTATTTTACTGATTCCGAATAGGGAAAGTCAAAAAAGCAAAATGTGAATTCACAGCTTTTATCCTACATGCCTCGATTTTCCACCTGTTTCACAAGTTTATCTTTAAAAGTTTGGAAAGGAACGTGTTCATTCTGCTGATGTCCGAATCGGCGGACGTTTACCGCATTCTCCTGCTCCTCATGATCTCCAAGCACCAGCACGTACGGAATTTTTTGCACCTGCGATTCTCTGATTTTATAGCCGAGCTTCTCATTGCGCTCATCAATGCCGGCTCTTATCCCCGCCTGCTTCAGCTCCGCCTGCACTTTTCTGCAATAGTCTAAGTGAACGTGCGAAACCGGTATGATTTGAACCTGGATCGGTGCGAGCCAGACTGGAAAAGCCCCACCGTAATGCTCGATCAAAATGCCGAAGAAACGGTCGATTGAGCCGAAAACCGCTCTGTGGATGACAACGGGACGAACCTTCTCATTGAGTTCGTTGATATATGTTAAATCAAATTTTTCCGGCATTTGAAAATCAAGCTGAATTGTCGCGCATTGGTGGCTCCGTTTCAGGGCATCTTTTATATGGAAATCAATTTTCGGCCCGTAAAACGCCCCATCGCCTTCATTGATCTCATAAGAGAGGCCAAGCTCCTCAAGGACGCGTGCTAAGGCACGTTCCGACGCTTCCCAAAGGCTGTCATCGCCTAATGAATCCTCCGGGCGAGTCGAAAGCTCAACAGAATACTCGAAACCAAATGTCCGATATACCTCATCAATCAGCCGAATCGCTTCTTTGATCTCACTCTCAATCTGATCCTCCCGAACGAAAATATGGGCGTCATCCTGACAGAACGTCCGAACGCGAAGCATTCCGTTTAAAGCGCCGCTGTATTCATGGCGGTGCACCTGTCCGAATTCCGCCATGCGAATCGGCAGATCCCGATAAGAATACAGGCTGTTTTTAAAGATGAGCATGTGGCCGGGGCAATTCATCGGCTTCATTGCGAATCTTGTATCATCCACTTCTGAAAAGTACATATTGTCGCGATAATGGTCCCAATGGCCTGACTGCTCCCATAACCGCTGATTCATCATAAACGGCGTACGCACCTCATCGTAGCCGGCATTTGTTTGCAGCTCACGCGAGAAGCGCTCCAGCTCATTGCGGACAATCTGCCCTTTCGGCAAATAAAACGGCATCCCCGGCGCTTCTTCAGAAAACATAAACAGCCCTAACTGTTTGCCGAGCTTGCGATGGTCTCGTTTTGCCGCTTCTTCTAGCATATGCAGGTGCGCATCCAAATCTTTTTTCTTTTGAAACGCAACCCCGTACACCCGCTGCAGGACTTCATTTTTGCTGTCTCCGCGCCAATAAGCGCCTGATACTCTTGTCAGTTTGAACGCCTTGATCATCCCTGTAGAAGGAAGATGCGGCCCTCGGCACAGGTCAACGAATTCCCCTTGCTGGTACAGTGTGATATCCTCCCCGCGCGGAATATCCTTTAAAATCTCAAGCTTGAGCCGCTCGTCTTTTTGTGCAAACAGCTCTTCAGCTTCTTCGTAAGAAACCTCTATACGTTTGATTTCAAGGTTCTCATTTATTATGTTTTTCATTTCTTTTTCGATGGCCTCTAAGTCTCCTGATGCCAAGCTTTTCCCCAGCTTCATGTCATAGTAGAAGCCGTCTAAAATCACAGGCCCTACCCCCAATGACACTTCGCCGTACAGCCGTTTTACTGCTTGGGCCAGCACGTGCGCTGTTGTGTGGCGAAGCACCTGCAAGCCTTCTTGTGAATCGAGTGTGACAATCGAAAGCTCAGCATCCTCCTCCAGCTTGAAACTGAGATCAACAAGCTTGCCGTTGACCTGACCTGCGGCCGCCTTCTTTTGCAGACTGGAACTGATCGAACCAGCCGCTTCTTTGATTGTGATGCCTTTCGGATATTCCTGGATCTGTCCGTCCGGAAGCTGAATGTGTACATGTTTGCTCATTTTAGAACACTCCTTATTCATTGTTGTATATAAAAAAACACACCCGTCCCGCAGATAGGGACGAGTGTGTGATTAACCCGTGGTTCCACCCAAGTTCCCGACAAATACTATGTTGTCGGCTCGGTGCTGTAACGCAGCATAGACGGCATTGGTTACTTCAGTTCCCCAATGCTGCTCCAAGGCGGTAAATGATATTCCTAAGCTGGGAAGCTCTCACCTTTCCTTCCCTCTCTGAAAACCGTAACTATCATTCATGTCCTTTTCATCGCATGTATTCAATTCATAAAAAAACACACCCGTCCCACAGATAGGGACGAGTGTGTGATTAACCCGTGGTTCCACCCAAGTTCCCGACAAATACTATGTTGTCGGCTCGGTGCTGTAACGCAGCATAGACGGCATTGGTTACTTCAGTTCCCCAATGCTGCTCCAAGGCGGTAAATGATATTCCTAAGCTGGGAAGCTCTCACCTTTCCTTCCCTCTCTGAAAACCGTAACTATCATTCATGTCCTTTTCTTCGCATGTATTCAATTCAAATAAAAAAACACACCCATCCCTCTAAAAGGGACGAATGTGTTGATCATCCGTGGTTCCACCCAAATTCCCGATCAATTACACATGATGATCGGCTTAAAGATGCTGTAACGCAGCATGACGGTATCAGATACTTGTTTTCCCTGATACGGCTCAAAGGCGGTAAGCTGCTTTCCCTGCGTTAGGAAGATCTCAGCTGTCCTTCCCTCTCTGGAAACCGTAAAAAGCATCTCGTGTCCTTATCAGTGCCTGTTGTTTCAATAATTTTTTATATCTTACTATATATTCCCACAAAGCGCAATCAGTGATTTACATTTTTTCTGACGCGGCAGTCCCGTTATGGGCAGCCAGAAACAGCCATACAAGCAATGCAGCGAGGCTGTATGCCGCTCCCATCATCAAAAACGCAAACCCGGCACCAGCATACCAAGTGGCGGACAGATGAATGATCACCCCGGTTATCGCTACGCCGACCAAGGCTCCGATTTGCCGGTTTGCATTTAACGCCGCACCGGCGATATTCGTATGTCTTTGCCCGGCAGCCTGCATGATCACAGTTGTCATGGCAGGAACTGTAATACCGGTACAGAGGTTCATAACAGACATCAACACCGCCAGCTGCCAATAAGGAAAATCCGGAGAAATCAGCACAAACAACAGCAATGCAATGATACAGCTGACCGCCATTGATACAAACATAAGCTGACCGGCTTCAAACCGATTCGCCAGACGGGCAAACAGCAGATTGCCGATCACGAAGACCGCCATCATCGGCAGCAGCTCCACTCCAGCCATAAAGGAACTTGCCCCTCCTGCTTCCTGCAAAAAAAGGCTGAGCATAAACATGCCGCCAAAAAGGGCGAAATTCAGCAAAAACCCGATAAATTGGGCAGCTGAGAAGCGGCCGTTTTTGTATAAGGACGCCGGCAGGATGGGTGTTTTTGCAGAAATTTCCCGCAGCAAAAACAGCACAAATGCCAAAACCGCTGCAGTAAATGCTACAAGAATCACTGGCGAGCGCCAGCCCGCTGAAGGCCCCTGTATCAAAGCATAGGAAAGAAACCCGAGAGCCATCATGCCAAGCAGATGCCCGATGATGTTCACGCGGCTGCTTTTCCCAGGAACGCGGCTGAGGATTCGGTAAGCTGAAATGAGCGCAGCAGCCCCTATTGGCACATTGATCAGAAAAATACTCTGCCAGCCCGCCAACTGTACCAGCACGCCCCCGATAAAAGGCCCAAGGGCTGAAGCGGCGGAAACAAGCGCGGCCCACAGTCCAAACATTCTCGCCCGCGCCCGCTCATCAAGGTAAGAGGCAGCCAAAAGGCTGAGTGAGCTTGGCATAAACAAAGCTGCCCCAATTCCCTGTATGAGACGTCCGGCAATCAGCATCTGCCCATTTATAGATGCAGCGCATAGACAGGAGGCCATAACAAAAACGGCTAGACCCAAGATATAGATCGTCTTCGAGCCGAAACGGTCAGCCAAGGCTCCGCCCGCCAGCAGAAGCGACGCAAAAGTAAGAATGTACCCGTCCACAACCCACGTTACACCTGAAAGTGACATTGAAAGAGTGTTTTTCATATCAGCCATCGCCACATTCACAACGGTCACATCAAGAGTTGCCATGAGGAAACCAAGTGCGAGCACGATCAGCACGGATATGCCTGTTGATGATGTTGATTCTTGTATAGACCCGCTATTTTTCATTACAATTGCCCTTTCACTTGCTTGATTACCCAATCATCTATTTTTTCAAGATCATACAATTCCCCGACTCTGTCCATAACATGCTGCAAGGATTCTTCTCTCATAAGATTGGACCATTTATCCTCGATTTCCGCCATGACTGTCTCCAGCACACAGTGACTTTCACCCTCAAATACAGATTGCAGCAAGCCTTTCCCCTGATACATCGAACCTCTGCCTTCGACCGCTTGATAAACATCATAAAGCGTAATGTCAGCCAAAGGCTTCGTCAGGGTAAAACCGCCCTTCGTCCCTGGTAAGGATTCTGCCAAACCGGCTTGAACCAATGTTCTCATCAGCTTCTTCAAGTAAGACGGAGACACGCGCAATCGCTGGCTTATAGCCTCTGACGTCAAAGAAGCCTGTACCGGCAGCCGTGACAGTAACAGCAGCACAGAAACCGCCTGCTCCATTCCTGATTTCATTTTCATCCTATTCACTCCTGATTCATTATGGATAACTATTATCCATAATGAATCTCTTAGCAGCTTTTGTCAATAAAAAAAGCAAAAGAAACGGATCATTTCTTTTGCTTGGTATGGTTAACAAATCTGCTTCAGTTCCTCTATGTATTGAAGCGCTTCGTCATATTCTTCATTTGTATATTTTTGCTTGCTTTTGATGGTAAAGACTTTTTCTTTCTTTTCCTCATCCTCAAGCCCGTCAAAGTAAAGGATCGTGGAAACCAGCTCTAAAAACCGTGATGAACGGCTGTTTACACTGTCGATATAGCCTTTCATATCCGGCATGTCCAGATCAGCATGGTCTAAAAATGCGGAGCCTGTCTCAGTCAGCGAATACCGGTATTGAAAGTAGCCGCCCTTTTTTTCCTTCACCTCATGCAGAAATCCAAGGTTGCACAGCTCTTCAATCTGGAGCGTCAGTTCCTCTGAATATGGTCCGTAAAAGTGAAAATCATATTTCTCATAGAAAGGAAACTGCATTTTCTTGGCGATATAAATCATTTTCTGCAGCTTCTTTCGCCCGATGATTTCTCCAGAATCCGAGAACACCTTCATCAGTTTTGCATGTTCTTTCAACAAATTCCCGACATCTCCTTTTTCCTTCTTTCCAATTTCTATGTCAGTCCCAGCAGCTGCCGGATTTTCATTTTCGCTTCCGGATGTTTAGTGCCGTCACAAATCAAGTCCTTTGGATAGTACAGCTTGTGGTCCGTCCGCCGTTTACCTGAGATGGATTCCACAATAGCCGACTGTCTGGACAGCTCTTTAATTTGGCCGTTTTGCGTCAAGAGATGGATCGGCAGACGCTCCTCTTCCTCTCCTGGTCGGTAAAAATCGTATGGCAGATCTGATGAAGAATCAACGACCAAATAATAGCTCGGATCGATCCCCGCCTCTTTGAACAATGAAGTCAGCTCAAAATAAGCCGACATTTCTTCATTCGGATTGAATTCAACGTATTGGAAAAGCTGGCGGTTAATGAATCTGCGGCACAAGTCGGATAAAATCGCGTCTTCTTCATCCTCCCAGGCCTGGAAGTAATACAAAATAATAGATTCATCCAGCTTTACATAATCCTCCAGTGTCAATTTTCCTTCAAAAATAGAATAGAAATGAACCGGAGCGTGAGTGAAGACATAGCCTTCATCGTGCAGCTGCTTCGCCCTGTGAAGAATCTTCGTTAAAATGACCTCTGCACTTCTAGTCACAGGATGGAAGTAGACCTGCCAGTACATTTGGTAACGGCTCATGATATAGTCTTCGACAGCGTGCATTCCGCTTTCTTTAATGACGATCTGATCCTCGCGCGGCCGCATCACCCGAAGAATCCGCTCCATATCAAAATGGCCGTAGCTGACGCCCGTATAATATGCGTCGCGCTGGAGGTAATCCATGCGGTCTGCGTCAATCTGACTCGAAATCAGGCTGACCACTTGCTTGTTTTTATATGTTTTGGCAATGACTTCAGCAACATCCTGAGGGAAACCCGGGCTCACCTTTCTGAGCACCTGATTAACCTCCGTGTCTCCCAAAATGATACCTCTTGTAAAATCCTCGTGGTCAAGGTGAAAGACCTTTTCAAATGAATGCGAGAACGGCCCGTGCCCGAGGTCATGAAGCAGCGCCGCGGCCAAACAGAGTTCGCGCTCACTGTCATCCCATTCAGGGCGGCCTTTAAAGACGTCATCAACCATTCTTCTGACAATTTCATAGACACCGAGAGAATGGTTGAACCGGCTGTGCTCAGCCCCATGGAACGTCAAATAGGTCGTTCCGAGCTGCTTAATTCTGCGGAGACGCTGAAATTCACGGGTTCCGATCAAATCCCATATCAGCTTGTCCCGAACATGAACATAGCGGTGCACCGGATCTTTAAACACTTTTTCTTCTGATAATTTTCCATTTGGATACGCCATCGTCATTCCCTCTTTTTTTTAGCCGTGTTTCTATTATATCGACTCTATTCTTTGAAAACATCCTTGAATTTGCCCGGCGATTTGTTCCATCTTCATGAAAAACACATCTTGTGAAGCAAAAAAGCCTGACCTGAGGGCCGAGGCTAAGAAAAAATATGTTTTTACTTTTTTATTTTCTTTTTTACTTTGTCAATCAGCTCATCCTCTGTCGGAGCTGACAGCGGGCGATTGTTCACAAAAGCAAATGATTTTTTCCGTCCGGGCCCGCAATAAGATTGGCATCCTACCTCAACCTTTGCGTCCGGGTCCACTTCTTTCAAACGCGGCAGCAATGTTTTGATATTAGTGGCTTGGCAATCATCACACACTCGAAATTCATTAGCCATGACGTACGCTTCCCTTCATTTCTATGTTCATCTATGTGAATAACCTAAAATCACGTTTCAAAAAAAATCACATCACACTTCATTTTACAAGGATTCGACTGTTCCTGCAAGCCGCTCCATCCTTCGTATCTCCTATTCTTTCAGCCAATTTGTATAAATATTTTCCAACCTGGACATTCTAATACCATGAAAAGAAAAATGGGAGTTGAGATAAATGACAAAACAGCGACAAGACGCTTGGTCAGAGGAAAACGATCTGCTTTTAGCCGAAACAGTGCTTCGGCATGTGAGGGAGGGCAGCACTCAGCTGAACGCCTTTGAAGAAGTCGGCGATAAATTAAACCGGACATCCGCAGCCTGCGGATTCAGATGGAACGCAGTGGTCCGCCATCAATATGAAAAAGCGCTTCAGCTTGCGAAGAAACAACGAAAACAGCGGATGAGAGCGCTCGGAAACGGGCAGCCCGCGAAAAAAAGATTATTATATCAGCCTCCTGCCGTTGATCCTGAAATCATTCAAGAAACCGCTGCAGAAGAGCCGGTTAAAACGGAAACACCATCTGTCGAAAATGAGCAACCTTTAATGTCTGGCGAACACATGCCTTTTGTTGATGAAAGCTTTAAGGAAGAGTTAGCTAGTCTATCACACTTATTGTCTCCTCAAACGCCTGCAGCTGCGCCTGAGATGACGATGAATGATGTGATCCGCTTCCTGCAGAATTACGAAGGCAATCACGAGCAATCATCAGCATTAAAAATGGAAAACGAGCGTTTAAAGAAAGAAAATCAGGAATTGCAAAACAAAACAGAGCAGCTAGAGGCAGAAGTTCAAAAGCTTGAAAAAGACCAAAAAACGATCCAAGAAGATTATGAAACCTTGGTGAAAATTATGAACAGAGCCAGAAAGCTAGTTTTATTTGAAGAAGATGAACATGCCTCTCCGTCCTTCAAAATGGACCGGAACGGCAATTTAGAAAAATTAGCGGAATGACATAGAAAAATCCCAAAACGGGCAGCTGTTTTGGGATTTTCGCCATGTGCAAAATCCCCTTTTCTATTGAGAAAAGAGAATTTCCTCATTTTGCAGCCGGATCAGCTATTCTTGTAAAATGAGGCCAAGCTTATGTGAATCTATTAAGACATGTGAGCTGCCTCGGCCGTTTTTTGTTTCCGAGGCGCAGCAGAAATGACCAAAAGCCCCAGCATCATAAGCGCAATGCCCAGCCACGAGGAAGGCGAAAGCATTTCCCCTATGAAAAACACGCCAAGCAATGAAGCCGTCAGCGGTTCAGCTAAAGACAGCGTGACCGCCGCCGAGGCCGGAACCCCGGTAAGCCCTTTCGCAAACAAAAAGTATGCGGCACATGTTGCAATTAACCCGATGTAAAGGCTTGTTCCCAGTCCTCTAGGGGTCAATATCCACGAGATATCTAACTGCCATAATAGCGGCGTCAGCAAGATGGCGCTGATCATGAATACAACGGCGGAGGTCGCTCGCGGAGGCTGGGTTTTCATCATCGCTTTACTGATGAGCGTATAGCCTGCAAAAGAAGCACCCGCTCCAAGCGCCATAAGAACACCAGCCACATCAATCCGAACATTGGAACTGTCGGAAAACAGAAGCCAGCAACCCGCTAAAGCCAGCACAGTCGCAATCCACCAGGAGTTTCGCGGGCGTTTCTTCAATACAGCCCATTCGAGGGTCCCGGCAATGATAGGCGCACTGCCGATGGCAATCACAGTTCCCACTGCAATTCCCGTTTCTTTAACCGCTGTGAAAAACAGCGGCTGGTAACACGCCATACAAACAGCGGCTAAAAATACGAGCGGCCATGCCCAATTTTTCACGTGAAGCTCCCGGCTGATCCAAACCGCAAGCAGCATGGCGCTTCCTCCTATTAATAACCTGAACGCTCCAAATGCCAGCGGTGTGGCGCTTTCTGGAGCCAATGCCTGAACGGTTCCCGTGGTCCCCCAGAAAAAAGCCGCAATCAATACAAAAAGGCTGTAAATATTCCCCTTCATCTGCCTCTCCCCTTTAATATGGATGCTGATGTCATTTTATCGTTTTTCTTTTTGTCGTGGTTATCTGTATGTAAGAAGGACTTATCTGAAAATAAGATTATTGAGGTAAAATGCCGCTTGAGATAAAAAATGCATGCCGGCATATACAGCCGGCATGCGAAGAACGTTCACCCAAATACCTTTGCATTCCGCTCAGCCATCCGGACGAGGTTTTTCTCAAATTCCATTTCCTCATCAATGGACAGTCCAGCTGAATAAAGATGGGTGCTTAACGCTTTTAATTCCGTCAATAAAGCGAACATTAAGTCTTGTACGGAGATGTCTTTTTGAAGAAGCTCACTTAAGGACGCCATCGTTTCCGGACGTATTTCCGGATAGACGCCTTTTTTATCGTTTTGTTTGTCTTTCAGCGCCGCTTGATAGAATCGTCTGATCAAGTCGGCCCTTTCACTGCCGCTTTTATCTGCACAGAGATAAATTTGAACAGCGACTCCGCCGCGAACGCGTCTCTGAGAGATGCCGGCGAACTTTTTGCCATTTATACTGAGGTCATAGCTGCCGGGACAATAAGACCCTTCAATTTCATAGGCTTCGATCTTTGCGTTGTACGGTCTCAGCATTCGTCTCATCAGCTCGACCATCGCTTCATATCCTTTGTCTATATCGATGCCTTTCTTTTCGTCCTCGAATATGAGAGAGATATTTAAAACACCGTCATCCAATACGACGGCAAGACCGCCGGAATTGCGTACGATCACACGGTATCCTTCGCTCTCCAGCAAGGAGATACCATCCTGCAAAAACGGGAGGCGTGTATCCTGTATTCCAAGGACAATTGTATCGTGGTGCACCCATGAGCGCGCTGTCGCCGGCGACACGCCTTTTCCGACGGACATGCATAGCGTATCATCCATTGCGAAGGATTGCTTCGCATCAAATAAAGGGCCGAGACTGGATTGGTCAATGACTCTCCATTTCGGCTGCATCAGTAAATCAATCGGTTGGTTTGCCATCTATGTAAAACCCTTTCATGTTAGGCTTATTGAACGAAAACTATTATATCATTTCAGCAGCTGTGATTGATAATTGCTTTTCAGCATCGTAATAAAAATTTCTTTATTTTTTGTATTCTCCATGAGAGGAGAATGAATGTAAGACAGCTTGCGCTTTAACGAGAAATTATTAATATGCAGAATTGAAATTTCGCGGTGGATCAAATCCTTACGCAGCACGCTTCTGGATAGAACCGAAAGTCCCATGCCGTTAATCACCGCTTCCTTTACACCTTGATTGCTGCTGATGGTAAACATTGATTTCGGCCGAAGTCCATTTGAACTGAGTACATGATCGAGATATTCTCTCGTCCCGGAGCCTTTCTCTCTTGTCACCCACGCTTCGTTCTGCAAATCGCTGATCGAAATCTCTTTCCGCCCGGCGAGCGGATGCTGATTTGGAGCGGCAATGCACATTTCATCCTCCATGAACGGTTCAATTTCCAGCTCATTCTCGTTTGTATGTCCTTCAATCAGCCCGATATCAGCCTGAAGCATCCGCACACGCTCGCTGACCTCCTCTGTATTGCCAATCATGACATCTAGATTCAGCTCTGGATACAGCTTTTGCAGCTGGGCCAATAGCGGCGGAAGAATATACTCACCGATTGTAAAGCTTGCAGCTATTTTCAATTCACCCTTCACATAGTGATGATGCGCATAGATTTCAGCCTTGGCTTGTTCGTAGAGAAACACCATTTGCTTTGCTCTTTGATATAAAATGTCTCCTGTCGGCGTTGTCGTAAAGTGTTTTGGCGACCTGTTCAGAAGAGCCGTTTGAAATTCTTTCTCAAGATTTTTGATATGCAGACTGACGCTGGGCTGGGAGATCATCAGCTTTTCCGCCGCTTTTGTGAAGTTTTTTTCTTCTACCACCGCTATAAACGTTTTCAGCACGTCGTAATACAAAAACCCCACCCCTGTCATTAATGAAATATATGGTTATGATTAGTTTTCTTTATTGTACTCATATCATCCGTCTTGGTAAAGAAGGGCTATACAGAAGCGCAAAAAAGGCAGCCCTCGGTCGAGAGCTGCCATTGTCTTCAATTTTATTACAGTGCTTGCGCCGCTGTAATTAATGCGAGATTGTAAACATCTTCAGCGTTACATCCTCTTGAAAGGTCGTTTACAGGCATATTTAAACCTTGCAGGATTGGTCCTACCGCTTCAAAGTTGCCCAAACGCTGAGCGATTTTATAGCCGATGTTTCCTGCTTCAAGACTTGGGAATACGAATACGTTAGCGTCCCCTTTGATCTCGGAATCCGGCGCTTTTTTCTCAGCTACAGATGGAACAAATGCAGCATCAAATTGGAATTCGCCGTCAAGTGTCAGTTCAGGCGCTTTTTCTTTCGCGATTTTCACTGCATCCGCTACTTTTTCTGTTTCATCAGATTTTGCTGAGCCTTTTGTAGAGAAGCTGAGCATTGCCACGCGAGGCTCAATGTCGAACATTTTTGCCGTATTGGCACTTTCGATCGCAATCTCGGCAAGATCTTGGCTGTCAGGTGCAATGTTGATCGCGCAATCTGCGAATACGTATTGCTCTTCTCCGCGAGCCATGATGAACACGCCTGAAGTCTTTTTCACGCCTTCTTTTGTTTTGATGATTTGAAGAGCCGGGCGGACAGTGTCAGCAGTTGAGTGAGCAGCTCCGCTTACAAGTCCGTCTGCAAGTCCTTTATACACCAGCATTGTACCGAAGTAGTTCTCGTCTAATAATGCTTTACGAGCCTGTTCTTCAGTCGCTTTGCCTTTGCGGCGTTCTACGAATGCTTGTACAAGGTCTTCCATGCCTTCATATGTATGAGGATCATAAATCTTAACGCCGCCCAGCGTAAGGTTCAATTCTTTTGCTTTTGCTTGGATCTCATTTTCATTGCCGATCACAATCGGATTCAGCACTTTGTTTCCTGCAAGCTTGCTGACCGCTTCTAAAATACGCTCGTCTAAGCCTTCAGGAAATACAATTTTAACGTCTTTTCCAGCTACTTTTTCTTGCACTGTTGAAAATAAATCTGCCACAATAAAACCTCCTCAAAAAGTTACAAAAACGCTTTCTTTTACTAGCATACTCTTCTTCCAATCAAATTCAAACAGCCAACTTTCATTATAGCGCTTTCATAAAAAAATCTTATTTTTCTAACTAATTTAAGTGACTCAATCTTCCCTTATAGGTTCTTCTATTTTGATGGAGTTATACGGAAGGGATGTTCAAGGTTTCTCCACAGTAGAATCGGATAAACTATGGTATAGTGAAGGCAATCATGAAAAGATAATGGGAGTGAAGATAAATGAGTGAACAGCAAATGACGAATGAAGCGGCAAAAACGCTTGACGGCTGGTATGCGCTTCATGATTTCCGCACAATGGATTGGGCTTCCTGGAAGCTTCTGTCCAGTGATGAGCGCCAATCTATCATACATGAATTCACCGGGTTGCTTGAAAAATGGGGCGTAGCCCAAAAAGAAGGAAAAGGATCGCAAACTCTTTACAGCATCGTCGGCCAAAAAGCTGATTTTATGCTGATGATCCTTCGTCCTACAATGGAAGAATTAAATCAAATTGAGCTTGAATTCAACAAATCAAGACTTGCTGAGTTCACCATTCCGGCATACTCCTACGTATCAGTGGTAGAGCTGAGCAACTACTTGGCAAGCGGTGACGGCGATCCTTATGAAAATCCGCATGTGCGCGCTCGCCTTTACCCTGAACTGCCGGAATCTAAATATGTATGCTTCTATCCAATGGATAAAAGAAGATCTGGCAACGACAACTGGTATATGCTTTCAATGGAAGAACGCAGAAACTTGATGAGAAGCCACGGTTTAATCGGCCGCAGCTATGCGGGCAAAGTCAAACAGATCATCACCGGCTCTGTCGGCTTTGACGATTACGAGTGGGGCGTTACATTATTTAGCGATGATGTCCTTCAATTCAAGAAGCTAGTGTACGAAATGCGTTTTGACGAAGTCAGCGCTCGCTATGGCGAATTTGGTTCATTCTTTGTCGGCAATCACCTTTCGCTTGATACACTTCCTCAATTCTTATATGTATAATATCCCCTCCCGCCCTATCCGGCGGGAGTTTTTCAATTCTCCTTTATCAGAATTTAAATAAAATTTGCTATTTTCTTCGTTTTTTCTTACGATGTAGATAATAATCCATTTTTTTCAAAGGGGTGCAGTTATTTGTCAAAACGAACCGCATTTGTTATGGGAGCCAGTCAAGGGATCGGGAAAGCAATCGCTCTGAAATTAGCAGACCAGCACTTTTCCCTCGTCATTAATTCGCGAAATTTGGATAATATTGAATCTGTCAAAGAAGACATTTTGGCCAAGCATCCTGAGGCGAGCGTCATTGTCCTTGCGGGCGATATGTCTGACCAGCATACGAGAGCGGGCATTTTTCAGAAAATCGAATCTCAATGCGGACGGCTTGATGTTCTGATTAATAATATCCCGGGCGGCGCGCCTGACACATTTGATAACTGCAATATAGAGGATATGACGGCCACGTTCACTCAAAAGACCGTTGCCTATATTGACGCAATCAAGCGTGCTTCCTCACTGATGAAACAAAACGAGTTTGGCAGAATCATCAACATTGTCGGAAATCTGTGGAAAGAACCCGGCGCCAACATGTTCACAAACAGTATGATGAATGCCGCTTTAATTAACGCCAGTAAAAATATTTCCATCCAGCTTGCTCCTCACAACATTACTGTCAACTGTCTGAATCCTGGTTTTATCGCTACAGACCGTTATCATCAATTTGTGGAAAATGTGATGAAAAAGAACAGCATATCCAAACAGAAAGCAGAAGAACAGATTGCTTCCGGGATTCCGATGAAACGGGTCGGATCAGCCGAAGAAACCGCAGCGCTCGCCGCATTTCTTGCCTCTGAGGAAGCCTCCTACATCACGGGACAGCAAATTTCCGCTGACGGCGGCAGCATGAAAAGCATATAAAAACATCCCGCTTTTTAGCGGGATGTTTCTTGTAATGACCCGAACGGCAGGTTCAGCTTTTGAATCCGCGTGACAAATTCCCGCAGATCCTCCTGCTTCGACACCATTGAGATTCTGACATGCCTTTTTCCGTTGCTTCCAAAAATTTCGCCCGGTGTGACTACGACATGGGCATGCTCCAGCAAGTAATCGGAAAATTGGTGAGATGTCTCAAACGTATTCGGAATTTCAGCCCATACGTAAAAGGTTCCTTTTGGCTTTTCCATCTTCCAGCCCAGTTCCTTTTCACAAAGCGCCGTAAAAAAGTCAATTCGTTCCTTATAAATTCGTTTCAACGATTCCGTATGCTCCGGATCTCCAGAAAGCGCCGCACTCGCTGCCTGCTGCAGCCCGCCGAACATGCCGACAAATACATGATCCTGAAATTCATTGACGGCCTGAATGATTTTTTCGTTCCCAACCGCAAACGCCATTCTCCAGCCGGCCATGTTAAATGTTTTTGAAAATGAATAAAGCTCTGCTCCGACAGTTTTGGCATCCTCTGCCTCAAGAAAGCTGGCCGGTTTTTGATCGAATTCAAACGCCCCGTATGCAAAATCATGAATCAAATGGATGTTATGCTCTTTCGCAAAAGCAGCAGCTTTTGCATAAAAAGCCGCATCAGCCACAGCTCCAGTGGGGTTGTTCGGATAGTTTAAAAACATAAGCTTCGCTTTTTCCAGCACGGCTGGATCAATCTTTTCAAAATCCGGCAGATAGCCATTTTCTTCATACAGCGGCATTTCGTAAAGCTCAGCTCGCGCCATCGTAATCCCTGATAAATATTCAGGATAGCCTGGATTCGGGACTAAAGCGATGTCTCCCGGATTGAGCAGGCATTGTGTCAGCACATACAATCCGGCTTTCCCGCCTCCGAAAAGCGCGACTTCCGTTTCAGGATTGATTGTCACTCCGTATTCCCTTTTATAGAAAGCGGCGATCGCTTCCTTTAAAAAAGGATAGCCCCTGAAAGGGCCGTATCCATGAAACGAAGGATTCAGAGAAGCCTCCCGCAAAGCCTCGACAATATGCGGCGGAGTGGGAAGGTCAGGGTTCCCCTGTCCGAGATTAATGATATGGGCTCCCGTTTTTTCCATTTCCTTTACCTTTTGAAAAACGAGAGAAAACTCCTGCCTTGGAAGTGTCTTGATGACATCGGACGGTGTTATTTCCATCTAAAAGACTCCTTTTTGCTCCGTTTTGTTATCCCGTTCCAAAAACGATTTGTTGACGAGCTTCGTATGCAAAAACAAACCGCATACGATCACGACAATCAGCCCCATAATGACCGGAGCGCTTAGGATGTTAATGAACATTGAACCAATAGAAATGCATAATCCGATAGACGCTTCGGCCACTGAAAAAATGCGCCCTTGAATCTGGTTTGCCGCATTTTCCTGAACCTTCACTTTTGCAAGCACTTCCCCGTATTCCATCGCGATGAAAAAGAGGATCGCCGCGATGACAGAAACAGCGAATATCGGTGTGAATAAAAACAGCGCCAGCGAGACAATGGATAAAACGGTAAAGTACGTCAGGCCTCTATTGTTGTTAAAGCCCCATTTGCTGACAAGCGCCGCTCCGATAAAGCCGCCGAAGCCGATGCAGAACGTGAGAATAAAGTTGCCGATTTCCCCGTCACCCAGAAAGCGGCTGACAATCGGAAAATAGCTGTACACAACTCCCCACAGCAAAGCCATTGTAATCATCGTAAACATGGCGTTTAATACGAATGAATTGGTTTTGATTTCCTTGAGTCCTTCCTTAAAAGACTGAAAGGCCTCTTTAATGTTTTCAGATTGAATCGGCACAAATTGCAGCTTGATGCGGCTGATAAAAAATGCCGAAACCAAGTATGTCACACCGTTAAAGGCAACAGCCAGCTCTACAGATCCGCCTAACAGAAAGAGCCCTCCGGCAGCCGCCCCGACGATAATGGAGATGGTTGTCGCTTTTGCAAATAACGTGTTGATGCTTTTAATATCTGATTCCAAGGACGACATGACAGCGAGACGGGCGGGATTAAAAAACACGCCGCTTCCATAAGTAATAAACAGCAGGGCCAGAAAAATCAGCGGATACTCGCCTTTTGGAAGAAATGTGAGCCCCAAAAAGATGATGCCTCTGATGATATCCGTCCACAGCATGATCTTAATTCTGTCTAACCGGTCGACCAGAACACCCAAAAACGGCTGAAACACCATCGGAATGCTTCTGACCACGATGACCCCGGACGTCACCCAATAATCGTGATAATATGTAGACAAAATGAGCAGGGCAGGGAGAACACAATAGTCTCCCATGAACGATAGCGCCTGCCCGTAAAGCAAGTATTTAGAGTTGGGTTTCAGCTGTTTCATACTGGCAGCACATACTTTGCCGTCAGCTTCGCATGCTGCTGAATTTGTCTGATTGATTCAGCCACATCCTGTGAATTACTGCCTTTCAGTTCAAATGCAGCAATGGAATTGAAAGCTTCAAACAATGTCAAATCAACTGAAGTGCCTGGTGCTGCGGCCGAAAAAGAAACGATTTCAGTATCCCCTTTTAAAAGCCCGTCCGGAATATCGATCGCTTCAATGACCAAATCCTCAGCAGTTTCAGGAATTTGGCCATTTTGTTTGAAATGCTGCGGGTACAAATGGCAGTCGGCAACATAATAAGGCTCTTGATCCAATAATCCGTCCGGCAGATCGGCGTCTTTTCCGAAACAGAGGACATCTAATAATAATTGCGCCATATCAAGGCCAAAGACCTTTTTAATATTGGGGATCATATTCCAGCCGGCAAATCTGGCTGCCGACTCTATTAAACCCGGTTCTCTGTTTTTCATTAGCTTGATCTCTGTATGTGTTGCGCAATTTTGCAGTCCAAGCCCTTCATTTGCCTTTTTGGCAGCTTCGACAATTTTCTTTTTTGCCTCTTCATCCAGAATGGACGGCGTAATGTGGGATGTCTCTGTAAACCCGATTTGCGGCGTTTTATCATGAATGGCGATCGGGAAATACTCACCGTCAGCCATGATGCCTTCTATACTGATATAGTCGGAGTACCCTTCTGTTTGATACCAGTCTCCGTACTCACCCTGTAAAAATTCTTCAGCGATAAACGGCGCTTCAAACGTAACCGCCTTTGGCACGTTAATTGATTTCAGATAGTCATTGACTCTGTTAAATTCATCTTCTGCCGTCTCAGTGTCCGTAATCAGCGTTACACCGATAGAACTCGCTAAGTATGTAGGCTTTAAGATAAGAGGTGTGCCGATCTCTTCAAGAGCAGCACGGAAATCTTCAAGAGTTGTGACTCGTTTGTTTTTGATCGATTTGACTCCGGCCTTATTAAAAGCGTCCCTCATTTTATTTTTATCTCTGGCATTTTCGGCTGCCTGCACGCCGGCACCTCTCAAGCCCAGACGTTCACAGGCTTTCGCCATCGGAGCAATGAATAATTCATTGTTTGTTGTGATGGCATCCGCCCCAAACATTTCGGCAACCTTGACGATTTGCTCGACGACCTCTTCCTCAGGCTTGTTATGATCTTCATGCGCCCAATAAATGGAATCAGGGTGTTCAAAATCAGCTAAACTCTTAAAATAGTCTTTATCTTTTATGACCGCGACCGAGTATTTTTCAATCAATGCTGCATGGGAGGCTGTAATTGCAAAAGGTCTTGGAATAAAGCTGACCAGGTTATATTTTTCAGCAGCGCTTTTATAAAACATGTGCGGCGGGCAGCCTCCAAGATCAGCGATGACCAATACTGTTTTTCTCTCCATATGTAAAACACTCCTTCTCTATTGTGCGGTGTATCCTCCGTCTGCGGTGATGGCGCTTCCGGTCATATAGCTTGATAAATCCGAGGCTAAAAACAGCATCACATTTGCGATTTCTTCAGGTTTCCCAAGCCTCAGCAGCGGATTTACCTTCGCTTTTTCTTTTTTAATCTCTTCAAGTGTGCCTTCATTATTTTCAAGGAATGATTTTTCATTCAGCGGTGTGTCGATGATCCCCGGGCATACGCAGTTCACCCGAATTTGATGTTTCGCATAATCAACGGCCATTGATTTAGTCAGCTGCAAAACCCCGCCTTTGCTGGCGTTATAAGCAGGAATATCAGGCCATGCCACGAGTCCGCCGACAGAGCACGTATTAATGATGTTGCCCTTGCCGGCGGCCAGCATATGCTTGAGTGCATGTTTGCTCATTAAAAACATGCCGGTCAAATTGACTTGCAGCACCTTGTTCCAATCGCTGAGCTCCATCTCGTGAATAGGCGCCACGATTTCGATGCCTGCATTATTAATCAAGACATCGAGCCCGCCAAATGTATGAACCGCCGATTCAACTGCGTGCTGGCAGGCAGCTTCGTCTGTGATGTCCGTTTGCACAAAGTGCAGCCTGTCATTATTTTCTTTTCGTACCATTGCTTCTCCTTGCGCTTCATCAATATCCGCCACAACCACATTGGCCTGCTGGCCCAAAAAAGCCTGAACCGCAGCATAACCAATGCCTGATGCGCCTCCTGTGATGAGGACGGTTTTATCGGTGAGGTTCATGATCATTCATCCGCCTTCATTTTTTTTGCTTTTGCCCTGTTATAGCGCGGCGGGAAGAAGATATTAATCGATTTTGATTCTTTTTCTGAACGGTTGATGGCACCATGATCTTCGCGAGGCTCACAGAAATAGGCTGTGCCGAATTTCATCTCGACTGTGCAGCCTTCGACCGTCATGTCATAGCCGCCGCCGATGCAGATGCCTATTTGTTCATTCCGATGTTTATGGAAAGGCATTTCTCCGCCATTTCCAGGGATTTTGGCAAGCATAATTTCTACCCAATCCTCAACAAAGAACGTGACTTCCATGCCCGGCAGCAGGTCTCTTGTTTTGAAAATATCCAAAAAGTAGTCCTCAGGACTTGTATATGTTTCATCAGCTTTCAGCCGCTTGATATCAATAGCAATCACTTCTTGGTCTGTGTCGTTTCTTGCCCCGTGAGGCACATGCGGCGGCGCGATATAGGCAGATTCCAAGGCTGTCATTTTTCTTGTCACATCTCCGACAGTCATCATCAGCTCGCCAGAAACGACCATGCCGATTTGGACCTCCTTATGCTGATGGGGTTCAACATTGGTATGCGGCGGGACGTAAGACATTAATACTTCAGTATCCCCTCGTACGGTTGAATACTGCCTCACTCCGTTTTCCCATTCAATTAATTTCGGTGTCGGGAAATAAAGCTCCTGCATATCTTCTTTAGTTTTCATCATCAACGTCTCCTTTTCCAAATAATGACCAGCTCATTGGAATGCTTTTGAATGTTTTTACAAAGGTTAGCCCGTACTTTTGCCGTGCAAGCTCATTGGTTAAGGCAATGTCATACAAACCTTCTTTTACTTTTCTTGCGGCTTGACTGGTTGAATTGACTAGTTTGAAACGAACATCTTTGCGGGTAAAATATTTTATTAAATTAATAGGTGAAGGATGTGAAACAATAACAGATGTATCAAGCATATCGTCTCTGAATTCAAAATCAGGACGAACAGCCAGGCCGTACATCGGTGTATCGCACCTGAAGATCTGCAATAGCTGCAAATCCGGCCTCATGTAGAAATGCTTAATGCCATCGTAAGCATGTGGGACGATGGTATATTCCAGCGGGCTTTGGAGCGTCCTTTCGATGCACGATTCAAAAGTATCATGCAAGGACAATTTACTGTTCAGCCCTTGTAGAAGAGTAAAATTGGAAATGAAATGCTTTGCTGCGTACTCACTGCTTGTCCCCTCAGGGCCGAGCGTGTTGACTGTAATGAGTTTGGATAGTGAATCAGTTCTTTTTTTTGTCTGAATGCTATTATCCAATATAATCATGAGCACCAACCAATCTTTTAAAATTTTAAGTAAATTTTATCCAGTGGAAATTGAACTGTCAATGTTTTTTGAAAATATTGATAATTATTCCCATACAAACAAAAAAACCCTTTAAAAAGGGTTTTTAATTATAGGAATTTAGAAACTTTGTTTATTGAGATAAGGACTGATCGGCCTTCTGCTCAAGTTTGCCGTACTTTTTATATGCGAATACACTGAGCACAAATCCGAGGACTGTGATGGCGGCGCAAATCAATCCGACAGCTGCATAGCCGTATGCCACATATACGGGTCCCATTAAAGCAGAACCTAATGTCACGGCCAGATTCGAGGCGAGACTGTAAAACACCATGACTTTTCCTCGATGACGCTCTGAGCAGTCACTCAAAATGGTGCTGAGCAGCGTCACCGTCAAACTTTGCATTAATCCCCAAATAAATAGGCTGGCGATTAACAGAAACATAGACGCCGGCGCATATGGTAAACACGCCAGCAGAACGCTGATGACCCCCAGCGCAATCAAAAGGGAGCGCATTTTTCCGATGCGGTCGGCTATCTTTCCTGTAATCACACTCATGGAAAACCCGATTCCATAAATCATGATAAATAAGCCCGCAGCCGTGTTTCCTCCGGTAAAAACGTCCTGAAGATAGGTGCCTAAAAAGGAATACATACCGTAAAAACCAATCATATTACAAAAGGTTATTGTGATATAAACAGGTACACGAGGGACTTTCAGCGCATCCCGGAATGTTCCTGCGGGCTCTTCTATTTCTTCCTTGCCGCTGTTTTTATGTTGGGCATGGCGGCGCATTTCAAGGAGAATCAGCAGAACAACTAAAACACCCATCAGGGCGAAAATCCAAAACGTCCATCTCCAATGCAGGACGCCGCCGATAAATGATCCGAGCGGCACTCCGAAAATCAGCGCCAGCGACCAGCTTGAAACGATCAGTCCCATCACCTTGCCCCGGTATGTATAAGGAACACGATCACCGACAACTGCGTAAGCGGTCGGAACAAACGCTCCCGCAGCCAATCCCGAAAGCGCCCGGCCTAAAAAGAAGAAAAAAATATTTTGAGCTAAAGCGCATATCACCGTTCCTATGATAAAAATCATAAGCCCGGCCAATAAGCTCAGTTCTCTGGAGTATTTATCGCCTAATGGAACCAAAAGCGGCGCACCGATAAAAATCATAACGCCGTAAATACTGATAGATAACGCAAGGACGCTGACATCTGAGCTGAAGGCTTTTGCTAAATCCGGCAGCAGCGGTGAGATCACAAGCTCTTCAGATCCGGCTGCAAATACCCCCATCGTTAAAGCCAGTGCCAACAATAACGGAAAATGATGTTTTGTTTTGATGTCATTGTTTTGATTGCTGTTCATTCTTTCTCAAACACCTCTTCCATAATCTTCTTATCATAAAGTTGTATTATAGTTTAGCATTGTTTTTTCTCTATTTACAATTCGAACGAAATATTTATAAGTTTTATTATTTTCATTTAAATCCCATTATATATTTCTATATTTCATTCTAAAAATACATGAGGATGTAACACGTAAAAAAAGCTCTCCGGCCTCCCGGAGAGCTTTTTCTATTGCGCCTCTGTCTGCTTTTTTTCAATCGTTTCATGATTTATACGCTTTTTGATGCTTAGATGATAGTATGCATAACAGAAAATAATGATCGGCACACCGCAGTATAAGCCAATTCTTTGATCCGGAATGAAAATAAGGCTGATCAACACGCAGCCATATAAACAAAATCCGAGAATCGGGACTAGCGGATAAAGCGGCGTTCTGAACTCCAGATCATTCACATTTCCGCCTTCTGCCAGGAAACGCCTGCGAAAGAAAAATTGCGACGCACAAATGGACATCCACGCGACAACTGTCACCATGCCCGAGATTGAGATACACCATAAATACACTGTTTCTGCAGCCATGACACTTGTCAGCAGCGAACAGCCTGAAATGCCTAGCGTAATCAGCAGGGCATTCATCGGCACGCCTTTTTTTGTCAGTCTGGTGAGAAAGGAGGGACCCATTTGATTTGATGAAAGTGACCACATCATACGCGACGCCGCATACAATCCCGAATTAGCAACAGATAAAATGGCCGTTAAGATGACAAAGTTCATGATATCTGCCGAAAATGGGATGCCGATTTGATCGAGTACTGCTACAAACGGGCTTTCAATCACCCCCGCCGTTTTGTACGGAAGGATGGCAACCAAGACGAACATAGCGAGCACAAAGAAAAACAGCGTGCGCCAAATAACATTTCGAATGGACTTTGGCAGTGTTTTTTCCGGGCTTTCACTTTCCCCTGCCGCAATGCCGACAAGCTCCGTTCCCTGGAACGAGAAGTTTACCATGACCAGCGTAAACATAACGGCCAGCACCCCATTAGGGAAAAGCCCTCTATCAGTCATAAAGTTAGACAAAAAGGGTGTCTCCTGTCCGCCTTTAAAGTCAATCAAGCCAAACACAGCGGCTCCGCCAATCACAATAAATAATATGATCGCCGCCACTTTGATGCTTGAAAACCAAAATTCCATTTCCGCAAAGCTTCTGACAGAGAGCGCATTAATCAAAAAGATGACGATGCCGAACACGAGGCACCATATCCAGATCGGAACGGAGGGCAGCCACCTTTGCATCAAAATGCCTGCTGACGTCAGCTCTAACCCTACTGTATTGGCCCAGCTGAACCAATACAGCCAGCCAATCATAAAGCCTGTCGACTGTCCCAGAAATTTAGTGGCGTAGGCCTGAAACGATCCGGCCACCGGCATGGCAACAGCCAATTCTCCTAAACAAAGCATGACGAGATACATTAAAAATCCGCCGATGATATACGCGGCAATGGCGCCGAGCGGTCCCGCCTGGCTAATGGTAAAGCCAGAGCCTAGAAACAGCCCAGTGCCAATCACCCCTCCCAAAGCAATCATAAACAAATGCCTGCTTTTCATGCTGCGCTGCAATTCATTTTTATGATTCTGCATCATCCTTCCCCCTTTGGTTCTTTTGCCGTGATGGTCATCCGGTAGCTTTGCAAAAGATGAACGGTGGTTTGCTGTATGAGGAGAGGCAATACATGAAATGTGTACGGTTTATAGACTCGTTCTGTCCATTTATGGCCGTCTTTTCCGTACACGCCCATATTAATGGATGGAATATTCAGCTTGCGTATGTCTTTGAACGGAATGGTCCCAATCATATTCCACCCAGGGAAGTTCCTGATAAAAGAATCAATTTCGCCATCGGTTTCGTGCAGTGATAAAAAACTGCCGTCTGCCAAGTAGGGGAAAAACTTTTTGAAGACAAATGTTTCGCCTGTCGATTCAGCGGTTTTGTCAGCCGCTTCTTTAATCACATGCTGCAAAAGCTGATCTCTTGCGCTATCTTCTTTCAAATAGTTATGCGGCAGGTAAGGAGGTGCGTAAAATAGAATGACTTTTGCGCCTTGATCGGGGTCAAGCTTTTGAAGCTCTTCGATTGCCTGAAAGCATCTCATGCGAAGTTCAAGGTGCTCGTTGGCTTTGAATGTCTGCTCGATACACTGCTCGGGATCTATTCCCCGGTTTCTCAGCTTTTCTAAGTATTGCTCCAGGCTATACACTTGAATGCCCCATGATAAATGTTTCTTTGGCAGGTTGGCTCTTTTTACATATTCTTCGTAATAATCTGATAATTTTTGTTCTGTCTCCCGGCATGCTTCCTCAGTGACTTCAATAAGCAAATCCATCATTTCTTTTGCTGTTCTTTCATAAATAAAACAATTGAAATACAAGCTGGTGCTGACAGCCGTTTGCACATTATAGGATTCCTTGTTATCACGCTGATACAAACAGGATGGGGGCAGAACCAACTCCCCTTCAACCTTTTCTGCCAGATGGATGTTATTGTGGAGACGGCTTGTGATTTCAGATGAAATGAAATTTGGGTCAATCCCTGCCAGTGTATCGCCAACATGGACTTCACGCCCGTAAATGTAAAAGCAAGGCAACAGTTTTCCCGCGGCTCCGGTATAGATATATCTTGTCTGATCACCATCGTAAAGCGGGGTAATAAAATCCGTATTAATAGCAGCCAAATAGTGAAGCTGTTTTTCTTTTTTTAGCCGGTTCAGCTCTGAAATGCTGGCGAGAATGCCCGAATGCTGGCTCTCCTCATCGGGATTGGCCATAAACAATACATTTCCCGGCAACGTCTCAAGGTTCTCCGAAAAATGCAGGAGATTGGCTAAATGCACGGCGATGCCGCTTTGCATATCGACAGATCCTCTTCCGAACATCCACTCGCCTGATTTGGCATCCCGCTGAACATCCTGATCGAACTCATAGCGGCTGAAATACTCGGCCAATTTCTCACAATCAAAAGCGATATCCTTTAAAGGGCCGAAATCTTCAATTCCAACTGTATCCAGATGGGCATGGTAAATGACTGTATTTCGGCTTTCTCCATGTCCTTTAATAAACGCAAAAATATTTTTGCGTTTGTATGGGTCATTGGGAATGGCCTGTTCCCACACATGACTGGGGTTTTCCTGAAAATAAGGATAGCTCGTGATCACTTCTTTGATGAAATCTGCTTTTGTCCCTTCTCCAACGGTGCCGTTCACGCTGCTGAGGCTGACCAGAGATGCTGTCAGCGCCTCCACTCTTTCAGCCGGATTCATGTGACTGATTTTTGTATACTGCATAAATTGTCCTCCTGATCAAAAAGTTGAAATCGTGCGATCCGCTAAAGAATCGCACGATTTTATTTCTCTCAAATCAAAAAGCTTCGGACGTTGTTTTGGCTTGCATATGAAGAATTAAGTAATCGGGACCGCCTGCTTTTGAGTCTGTTCCTGACATATTAAAACCGCCGAACGGCTGATAGCCGACAATTGCTCCGGTACATCCTCTGTTAAAATATAGGTTTCCGACATGGAAATCCTCGCGCGCCCGTTCAATGTGCGCACGGTTTTTCGTCAGAAGCGCACCTGTTAATCCGTATTCCGTGTTATTGGCAATCTCCAGCATATGATCGAAATCACGCGCTTTGCAAATCGCAACAACCGGGCCGAAAATTTCTTCCTGCATCAAGCGGGCGTTTTCATCAACATCTGCAAAGATCGTCGGCTGAATAAAGTAGCCTTTTGAATCATCGCCTTCTCCGCCGGCCAATAGCTTGCCTTCAGATTTGCCGATTTCAATGTATTTCATCACTTTGTTGTAGGATGCTTCATGAATCACGGGACCCATATACGTATCAGGATCTTCTGGATTGCCGACAGTCAGCGTTTTGGTCAGCGCCACAGCTTTTTCCACCACTTCATCATACACATCCTGATGAATGACCGCGCGGGAGCCCGCAGAACACTTCTGTCCTGAATATCCAAATGCTGAATACACGATAGAGGATGCAGCAAGGTCAAGATCAGCGTCCTTGTCGACAAGCACTGTGTCTTTTCCGCCCATTTCTGCAATTACCCGTTTGAGCCATTTTTGGCCCGGCTGCACTTTGGCAGCTCGCTCATAAATCCGGCAGCCGACTGCACGGGAACCTGTAAATGAGACAAACCGTGTCTTCGGATGCTCAACTAAGAAATCACCGATCTCCGCACCATCTCCCGGAATGTAATTCAGAACGCCGTTTGGCAGACCCGCTTCCTCCATGACCTCGACAAATTTTGCTGCCACTACCGGGGCTGCGTCAGCCGGTTTTAAGAGAATCGTATTTCCTGTCACAATCGCTGCCACCGCTGTTCCCGCCATAATCGCGAGCGGGAAGTTAAATGGAGAAATGACGATGCCGACGCCAAGCGCTTCGTAATGATATTGATTGACCTCGCCAGCACGGCTCTTCACCGGAGCCCCTTCCTTGAGCTTTAACATTTGGCGCGCGTAGAACTCTAAAAAGTCTATCGCTTCAGCCGTGTCCGCATCTGCTTCCTTCCACGGTTTTCCTGCTTCCTTCACAAGATAGCTTGAAAATTCATGCTTTCTTCTGCGCAAAATAGCCGCTGCCTTAAAGAGAATATTTGCGCGGTGCTCCGGTCTTTGTTTTTTCCAGGAATCAAATGCCTGCAATGCGGCTTGCATCGCTTTTTCAGCAAGCTCTTGATCCGCTGTAGACGCGTACCCAATGATCTCTTCTTTATTTGCCGGGTTAATAGAAATGATTTTGCGGTCCGTTTCAATTTTTTCTCCATTTATGACAAGCGGATAATGCTTGCCGAGCTGAGTGTTTACAAAGGCCAATGACTCCCCAAATGCAGTTTTATTCTTTGCTTCCGTAAAATCGGTAAATGGTTCGTGCGCGTATGTGACTGTCATATGTAGTCCCCCTCGTGTTATGAAATATATCTTCGCATATGAATAAAAATGCAAGAATCATGCCATTTTCTTGTCTTTTGCTGAAAAAACTTGTTGAATCGAACAGAAATTTGTCTAACAGGTGATCACCTTTCTCTTTTTCCGATCTTGAACGCAAATTTATTTTGCGTTTTTTGCTCTTTACGCAAAAAACAAATGCAAAATTATTTTGCGGAGGCTTCTCAAATTAGACCCATCCGCGGAAACGCGATGCTTCTGCCGATTTTCTGATGCCCGTCATGTAAGCCGCCAAACGCATATCCACTTTATGTGTTGCCGCTGTTTGATAAATTGTTTCGAACGAGCTGACCATGACGCTTCTCAGTTTTTCTGCAACCTCTTCTTCCGACCAATAATATCCTTGGTTGTTTTGCACCCATTCAAAATAAGAAACCGTGACGCCGCCGGCACTCGCTAGGATATCCGGCACAAGCAGCACGCCTCTTTCATTCAGGATCTTAGTGGCATCAATGGTTGTCGGGCCGTTCGCCGCTTCAACGACGATTGACGCCTGAATGTTATGTGCGTTTTTGGCTGTGATTTGATTGGAGATCGCGGCAGGCACTAAAATATCGCAATCCTTTTCAAGCAGCTCCTCATTTGTGATGACGTCAGTAAATAAATTGGTGACCATACCAAAGCTGTCCCGTTTATCGAGCAAATAAGGGATATCAAGGCCGTCTGGGTTGTAGAGCCCGCCATTGGCATCAGAAATCCCGATCACCTTCGCGCCCGCATCGTGCATGAATTTGGCCAGGAAGCTACCCGCGTTTCCAAAGCCCTGTATGATGATGCGCGCGTTTTGCAGCTTGATCCCTTTTTTCTTCACCGCCTCTTCAATACAAATCGTGACGCCCTGTGCCGTCGCTGTTTCCCGTCCTTGCGATCCTCCCAAAACAAGCGGTTTACCTGTAATAAAGCCCGGAGAATCGAATTCCCGCAGCCGGCTGTACTCATCCATCATCCACGCCATAATCTGCGAATTGGTGTACACATCGGGAGCTGGAATATCCTTTGTCGGACCGACGATCTGGCTGATGGCACGGACATACCCCCTGCTCAGCCTTTCCAGTTCTCCAAATGACATTGTCCGCGGATCACAAATAATACCGCCCTTCCCGCCGCCGTAAGGAAGATTGGCAATCCCGCATTTGAGCGTCATCCAAATGGATAATGCCTTTACTTCCTCTTCATTAACTTCTGGATGGAAGCGAACGCCCCCCTTTGTCGGACCGACAGCATCATTGTGCTGTGACCGGTAGCCTGTGAACACTTTGACGCTCCCATTGTCCATTTTGACCGGAATGCGGACAGTGAGCATTCTCTGCGGCTCTTTCATGAGTTCATACATATCTCCCGGATAACCCAGCTTCCGAAGGGCTTCCTTAATGATTGTTTGGGTAGACAGAAATAAGTTAAGAGCTTCTTTTTCTTCATCTTTCGAGACTTGCTTTGCTGACATCTTTTTCACCTCATTGTTTTTTTGGCCGGCTGTAATGTAAGCGCTTTAAAAAATCAGCCCGCCAATTCCTTTCTTCATTGGATTCACCCTTATCATCATGCAAGATCCGTACCAGCTTTTGAATCCACAAAAAAAGAGACTGAAAACATCTCAGTCTCTGACTACAAATCTATCGATTAACGGGGATCAATCACCAGCTGCGTTTCAGCATAAAAACTGCCGATTCCCAAACCGTTTACTACATCGCCTTTAATCGTGTAAGTGCCTGCGCGAGGAAGAGTTTTACGCACCATGACAAGGTCAAATTCGGATGCGCCTAACAAATCAAGCGTAAGCGGGAGTCTGACTGTTTTTCCATCGTTTAAAATCTGTGTTTCTTTCAGTGTTCTTCCATTCACTGAATCTCTTGTCGTAGCATGAAACCCGTCAGGAAATTGAAATTCTACCGCTCCAAGAGAAAGCACCGCATTTGGTTTATATGTCACTTCAATATCAGAAATGGTCCACTCTTTCGTGCTGTTAACTGTTTTTGCCTCGATTGATGCAGACTGTGCATGAGCTTGGCCCGAAGGAAGTAAGATTGATAGTAAAACAGCTGAACTGATGAATAATGAAGATACGAATGAAGTTCTTTTTAGCATGACATTTCCCCCTAATTGATTGTTGAAATTTGGCCAGAGCGTCCTCTGCAGAAAAAGCGCTTTTTCATAATTCGCGAATTACCAGTTCTTTTTCTTAAAAATTAATCTATCATCATTTTCCATGGAAGTAAATGTTTTTTAAGGAATATTAACACTTGGAATTCAATGAGAATTCCTTCCTGTTTATACAAGGTTCAAATGGACGATTTCCCTCTCTTTTTCTAGTAACATCTGCCTGACATTTTATATCTTTTATCCTATTTTAAAAAAGGGCAAAAAAAGTCGAAGATGCCTCTGCTCTTCGATTGATCACGTTCCTATTTTTATCTGAATTCAGTGTTCCAGTTAAAACCGATCGTCTCATCATCCCACGGAATTCTTTTTTCATCAGGCTGATCCGGGTTATACGACATGGTGGTAAAATAGATAATTGTCAGCGGCGTCTCTCCCAGCACTCTATATCCGTGAGCCACCCCTTTTGGGATTAATAACAGCATCGGGTTGTCTTCGCCCATATAATAGACGTCCGTTTCTCCTTTTGTCTTTGAATCCTCTCGAAGATCGTATAGGACAACCTGAGCGTGGCCGGTTGGGAAGAACCAGAGATCATCCTGCTTCTCATGATAATGAAATGCCTTAATCACACCCGGATAGCTTTTCGACCAAGAGGCCTGCCCAAAATGCTCAAGGAGATTCTCATCGTCCCGGACCAGCTCAGCAAAAAAGCCTCTGTCATCGCTATGCTTCATCAATTTTTTCACCTTGACTCCATCAATCACACGCACTGCTCCTTTCCTGCAAATACTCTCGTAACGCTTCCCGCCAGTGGCGGGGGCGGATGCCGGCTTCTTCAATAGCCCGATGGCTCAGCACAGAGTATGCCGGACGGGGCGTTTTGTTCCCGTATTCCTCTGTCGTTACAGACAAAATGGCTGTTTCCAGCCCGCTTTCTTCCATAATTGCCGTCGCAAACTCATACCAGCTGCATATGCCTGAATTGCTGACATGATAGATGCCCGGCGGATGGCTGAACAGCTTGATGACCGCTTCTGCTAAATCCTTCGTATAAGTCGGCGAACCAATTTGATCGCTGACAACCCGAAGCTCTTGTTTCGTTTCAGCAAGTTTCAGCATGGTTTCAACGAAATTACTGCCGCCATGTCCGTACACCCACGATGTCCTGATGATCGTGCTGTCTTTTGTCGTTAATCGTATCAGTTCTTCTCCGAGCCTTTTGCTTTTGCCATAAATGGTTTTCGGATCGAGGGGATCGTCTTCCCTATATGGCTGGGTTCCTTTCCCATTGAATACATAGTCCGTGCTGATATGAACATATTGAGCTCCGATGCGGGTTGACTCAAGCGCTGTATAATAAGCGCCGATTCCGTTAATCAAGTACGCTTTATCAAGCTCTTTCTCGCATTGATCAACCGACGTAAACGCGGCGCTATTGACCACGATATCCGGCTGATAATGGCCAAACGAATGCCGTACTGAGCGCTGGTCAGCAATGTTCATCATCTTCTTTGTTAACGCAATGACCTCATATCCGGCTTGCTTCAGCTGGCGGCATAGTTCCAAGCCAAGCTGTCCTCCCGCCCCAGTCACCAATACCTTTGTCAATCAGATCACCTTCTCATCGGTCATTGTCTGTATACCACTGAATCGTACGCGCAATGCCTTCTTCAAACGTCACTTCCTGCCGCCAGCCCAGTTCGTTTTTCAGCTTTGATGCATTGATCGCATAGCGCCGGTCATGCCCTTTTCGGTCTTCCACGTGGGCGAACAATTCCTCACAGCCCAGATGCTTCAAAATGACACTCGCCAGCTCTTTATTCGTGCGTTCATTTCCGCCGCCGATGTTATACACCTCGCCGTCGGTCCCTTTTTCTAAAATCAGCTTGATCGCGCGGCAATGATCCTCCGCAAACAGCCAGTCTCGGATCTGGAGTCCATCGCCATACAGCGGAACAGGCAGGCCCTGCTTCGCATGACGGATAATCGTCGGAATCATTTTTTCGCTGTGCTGATAAGGTCCGTAATTGTTGCTGCATCGTGTAATGATGGCCGGAAGCTTGTGGGTTTTCACATAAGACAACACGAGCAAATCAGAGCTTGCTTTGCTGGCTGAGTATGGGTTATTAGGAGAAAGCGGCGTCGTTTCTGTAAACGCGGGATCATCCGCTTTTAAATCCCCGTATACCTCATCTGTTGAAATATGAATCAGCTTCTTGGCTTTTCCTTTCAAGACCGCTTCCGCCAATCGGTATGTCCCCATGACATTTGTGGTGATAAACGGCTCCGCTTGGGAAATGCTTCTGTCCACATGCGATTCTGCTGCGAAGTGAATGACGCCATCGTAGGTCTCGTCAAAAGCGCGGTCGATATCCTCCTGAACGCTGATGTCCCCTTTTACAAAGCGAAAACGGCTGTTTTGCTTTAATTTTTCCATTTCCTCCGGGTGGCTGGCGTACGTCAGTTTATCTAAAACGGTAATGCGCGCATCCGTTTCCCTCAGCATGAGCTTTGTAAACGTGAGCCCGATGAAGCCGGCCCCGCCTGTAATTAAATATGATTTTGCCATCACTTTTCGTCCTGTCCTTTCCGTAAAGCCTGGTGTACAAGCTGGGAAGCGAGATAAAGCGATTCGTGAGTTCCGGCATCTACCCACCAGCCTGATAACACATCATACGTAAGCTGGCTGTTTTCGATGTATAGATTATTCACATCGGTGATTTCCAGCTCGCCGCGCTTTGATGGTGATATTTGTTCAATATATGAAAACACCTCTGCATCATACATATAAATGCCGGTAACACAAAGGTTGGTCGGTGGCTGTTCGGGCTTTTCGATGATGGAACGAATCCGCTTGTTTTTCTCATCAATCTCAGCAATCCCGAAACGTTCCGGGTCATCAACTTCTTTCAGAAGCACTTTTGCTCCTTTCCCCTGCTGTTCAAAGCGTTCTGTATAAGGCTTTAATGAATCTTCAAATATATTATCACCTAATAATAAAATGAAAGACTCTTTTTTCGTAAAGCGCTTTGCATAAGACAGCCCATCCGAAATGCCCGATGCTGCCGGCTGTACTTGATAAGTGATAGTAACGCCAAGCTCTTCCCCGTTCCCAAGCAGTTTGTAAAATTGCGGCATATGCTCCTTTTGGCTGATGAGTAAAATGTCTTTTATTCCGGCTTCCTGCAGCTTCATAATCGACCAGTATATCATCGGATACGGGCCTACAGGAAGCAAATGCTTGTTGACGGCTTTCGTTAAGGGCATAAGGCGTGAGCCGTTTCCTCCGGCTAAAATAACACCTTTCACATTAACACTTCCTTACATGCATTTTTATATCTCTTGTTCATATAAATCTTGAAGAATAGCTGTTACCCGTATAATGCCTTTGCCATCCACGAGCGGCCTTCCTCCCTTGTGCAAAGAAAGGCGAAGAGGATAGCTGCTCATAATGCGTGACATCTGATAGATGAGTGTTTCATCCGGTACAAGCTCACCCAATCCAAGATCAAGAGCGGCGCCTTGGTCAGCAAATGTTTTGGCTGTAGCCGTTTGATGCTCAACCTGAGAAAGAACAAGGCACGGCACGCCGATGCAAATGGCTTCATATAGAGAGATGCCGCCAGCGACAATGGCTGCGTCCGCTTGTTTCATCAAACCTGCCATATCATTTGTCTGTTCGATCATCTTGTACTGCGGCTTCTTTTCGATCCGCCTTCGGACTGCCTCTTGATGCGGTGAAGCGCTCCCCATCACAAACATCATGTTTTTGTCTTTTATGTCGGGGACTTGATCAGCGGCAGCCAGCACTTTAAAAATAAGCTGCTTCGGATCACTTCCTCCTAATGCAACAAGGATATTGCGGCAGTCTTTCTTAAGTGTGTAATCCTCTCTTGCGGCCTGAAAGGCGGGGTGAAGAATAAGATAGTCCGGACCTTCATAGATGCGTGTGTTTCCCTGAACGTACACCCTGCTTCTGATGTCACCGTAAATTCCGTTAATGACTGCGTCACTATATTGAATCGATTTACCGTTTTTCTCTTCAAAAAGAACAATTTTCGCATCTGTCTCCGTCTTTATTTTCTTTAACAGCTCTGCAGGCGCGCCTAGAATATCAAACAAAAGCAAATCAAGCTTCTTGCTTTTTATTTCCCGGAGAATAAATTCGTGCTGCTGCAGCTCCGGCTTTACGATGACCTGCCAATGCTCTTCATGAAGAAACGCTTCAGAATCCTGATTCGTATAAAACGTAATCAAGCATCGCTGTTTGAGCCCCTCCGCAAGCCTCTTCATCCGGACAACATGGCCCATTCCCTTTTCATAGCCGCCGTCTGCGAAGATCCCAACATGCATGGCTAGTCAGCCTCTCGTTCGGTTGCCGCATCGGGGTTCCGGTTCAGAAGGGTGATAAGCTCTGAGGCGGATACATCGGGGCGCTCGCCTGCTTTTTGATAGAGGGCCTTTATCGATTCATAGTCTTCCTTTGTATCAATGGTCAGCCGATATTGAGGGGCGCGAAATCGTTCCGGCGCCTCTAAAAACTGAACACGATAAAGAGCTGGATGATTCCTTATATATAACGTGACATGCTCCTGATATTGATCCTCCAAAGCCTGAATACGGCTGATGTCAATTAACAGGTTGGCGTTGACCACTTCGCCGCAAATCCCTAATGGGGCATTCAGGATATACGTATAATCCGAGCCTTGATCAAAATGCGCCTGAATCATTACATCGAGCAGCTCAGGATCGACAAACGGATTATCACCTGTTAACCGGATGATGACTGACGGTTTAACAGCTTCTATGACCTTCACAAACCTATCGAGGACACGTTCTTCGCTCCCGCGGAAAACACGAAAGCCTTGTTTGATACAGTGCGCCTCTAATATGTCGTCAGTTTCTTTGTCAGACGTGGCGATGACAAGATTATCCCGATCCTTTTGGTAAAACGCGCTTTGCCGGACACGGTGAACGAGAATATCAAGTAAACGATTCGATCCGAGCGGCCGAAGCACTTTTCCCGGAAGCCTTGTTGAACCCATTCTTGCTTGAATGATAAAGAGAATATCATTCATGAAACGGGCTGTCCTTCAGTAAAATGTCATCCCAGACAATGCCTGTGTCGGCTGGAATGTCTCTTACAGCCCGAACACCGCTGGTCAGCAGTTCAAAAAATCTCGGGTGCAGCCCCTGCGGCTTTTGTCCGGGCCGAAGCACTGCGATATTGTCTTCACTAAAGGCTTCACCTTTTTGAATCGGAGCTGTTGTAAAAATGCCTCTGTATGCAAAGTTTCTGATTTCTCCTTCGATGGCGGTCGTTGTTTTGTATGAACTGCCAAGCAGTTTTTCAGAGACCGGCTTTGTGATCCCCTGTTTCAGCTCAGCTTCCGTTTTCCTGATGCCATCGACCATTTCTTTCAATTCATCCGGATTTAATGCAAACGAGTGGTCAGCACCCGGCAGATTTTTATCGATCGTAAAATGCTTTTCTATCAGTTTTGCTCCGAGCCGAACCGCGGCACACGGCGCTTCTGTCGGATGCTCGCTATGATCGGAGAAGCCGATTACCGCCTCAGGAAAAGCGGCGGCAAGCATCGGAATGACGCTGAGGTTGCTGTACTCCGGCGGTGCTGGGTATTTCGCCACACAATGCATTATGGCAATTTGATTGTTTCCCTCTGCCCTGATGGTGCGCCAAGCTTCGTGAACATCAGAGATTTCAGCTCCGGCTGTCGAGAAAATCATCGGCCTGTTCAGCCGGGCGACATATTTAAGCAGCGGGAGATGGTTAATTTCATAGGATGCGATTTTAAAAGCGCTCGGCGAGGTAGACTGAAGCAGATCAGCTGACCCCTCGTCACATACCGTACTTAAAAAGATCACCTGCTTTTCGCGGCAGTAATCCAATAGCGGTAAAATCCACTCAGCAGGCATTTCCATAGATTGAACCAAAGAAAAAATAGAGACGTCCTTGCCCGCTGCCGTCTTGTACAAACCAGGATCTTTCTGGTACATCCTATCAGCTTGGAACATTTGAAATTTCACGGCATCCGCTCCCGCTTCCGCCGCGGCGTCTATCAGCGCAAAAGCCTGATCAAGCTTCCCGTCATGATTAATCCCCGCCTCAGCAATAATAAAAACAGGAGCGTCTTTGCCTACAGTTTTATTCGCGATCTGAAACGCTGCCATTATTTCGCCTCCTTGCCCGGCCAAATATGATAATAGTAATACGATTGTTCAGCGGTGAAGCCCATTCGTTCATAAAGGCGGATCGCCCTTACATTGTGAAGCTGCGTCCCCGCTGTTACCGTTCTATGCTTCTGGGTCTCCGGTTGTTCTATGAGATTCGCCAATAAATGAAACGCAATACGTTTCCCTTCAAATCCCGGCTTTACAGCCATCAAATCGAGAATGCACTCATCATCTCTTGATAAGCCCTGAAGATAGCCGATGACCTCGCCATTGTGTTTAGCGACAATATTGACCGCCGCCCTTCCATTCAGATTGTTTCGTGTCCACTCCTGAAATATTTCGTTTGCTGCATCGCGGCTGAGATGAGGATCCTGAAAATATCTGCTTTTTGTAAACGAGTCTCGGGCCAGCTCACATATCGCTTCTGTGTCTCCGGGCTCAGGCGGGCCCAGTTCAAAAAATGGCGGTGTTTTGTCATAAAAAGACGGAGGCATCGCCAGCTTCAGCAAACTCCCGACAAAGTAAGAGGATGGCTGCTGTTGTATCACATGCGCGGCTCCGATATCTTCAGCCGGAACACGGACAAAGATAAAATCCGTTTCATCCATTTGGCGTACAGTATAAAAAGCTTCAAACAGCCTCTTTAGCTGCCCGGTACTATTTGCCGCAAGAAGTTTGACGTTCATGACTTTCTTCTGAAGCACCTTGCTTTCCCACAAAGAATCTTCGTAAAGCAATACGCCTTGGAGCCTGCTGTTTTCAAAAAGGCCGAGGGAAAATTGATACGGAACATCCAATGTAAGCTTTCTGCTTTGGAGAAATTCCTCAATTGCCTCTTTGGAGACATTTTCTTTTACCGTATACACTTAATCAGCCCCTTTTACGATATCCCGCACAGCTTCAATGACATCATCTACATCATCGTCAGACATTGATGGATAGAGCGGGAGAGAAAGGGTTCGTTTATAGTAATTCATGGCATTCGGAAAGTCCGCTTCCTTATATCCAAATTGCTTTTGATAATACGGATGAATGTGTACTGGAATAAAATGAACGCTAGTGCCGATATTGTATTCATCCTTTAAAGCCGTAATCATTTCGCTGCGCGTAACCCCGGCCTTTTTTTCATCAACTTGCAGAACATATAGATGCCAGGCGTGCCTGCCGTCATCATGGACAAACGGCGTGATCAGCCCAGGAATCTGCTGAAAAGCGGTTTGATAGCGGCCGGCAATCTCTTCTCTCCGTTTCTGCATATCATCCAGCCGTTTCAGCTGATGAAGTCCGAGGGCCGCCTGCAAATCAAACATATTCATCTTATAGCCGGGCGATTCGACTTCATAGTACCAGCTGCCATTTGAAGAATAACGGTTCCATGCGGCTTTACTCATGCCGTGAAGGCTTAGCACCCGTATCTTATCGGCAAGCTCCTCATCATCAGTCGTCAGCATGCCGCCTTCCCCTGTCGCGAGGTTTTTGGTGGCGTAAAAGCTGAATGCCGTTGCATCCCCGATAGAACCGATCATTCTTTGCTTATAAGTCGTATATACCGCATGTGCCGCATCCTCCAGCACGAATAAACCATGATTTTGGGCAACAGCCAATATTGCATCCATATCGCAGGACTGCCCGCCAAAGTGGACGGGCACAACTGCTTTCGTTCGCGGTGTGACGGCCGCCTCAAGCTTTACCGGGTCAATATTGAGCGTGTTTTCGTCAATATCCGCAAACACAGGCGTCGCTCCCGTATGAATAATCGTATTGGCGGTCGAGCTGAACGTAAGCGGAGAGGTAATGACCTCGTCCCCGGGCCCAATCCCTTTTGCTTTCAAAGCCAAAAATAAAGCTGCGGTACATGAATTCACCGCCACGGCGTGCTTCGCCCCGACAAACGCGGCAAACTCTTTTTCAAACTGCTGAACCTTCGGGCCTTTAGAGAGCCATCCCGATTCAAGCGTTTCTGTAACCTCCTGAATTTCTTCCTTACCGATTAACGGCAATGAGTAAGGGAGAAAATGATTTCTCTTTTGCACCATTTCTTTGCGCTCCTATCATTTTATTCAGTATCTTCCCGCCTGTAATCAACCCCTGTTTTGGCTTTCAGTTCCGCAAATAAAGCATTTGTTGATTCTGCCACCGGATAATTAGCCGCTATGAATGCCAGGCGCGCCTCTTCTGCTTTTTGATGCACGTCGGGACTTCGAAGAACCTCAACCAAGGTGTGCGCCAGTTCATCCGGCTGGTCAAACATAAAATCGCCAAGAGACTCATAATACGGATACGAGCGATTTCCGGACGATTTTCCTATCAGCACAGGCTTTTGAAACAGCATGGCTTCAAGACCGACTGTCGAGGTTTGCGTCACTGCGGCATCAACATACGGCAGCAAATCATAAAGCTCCAGCTCCTTTTTGATGACTCTGCATGCTTGATGTTTTTTCGCCGCCTCGTGATACAGATCAAGCTTGTTTTTTCCGATTTCCCACGGGTGGGGTTTGATAATGATTTGCAGCTGCTTCTGATCAGAAAGCCCCTGCAGCACACCGGAATAAAAGTCTTCTGAAAAGGGCTGAGTGGCAATGAGCACAATTTTTTTAGTCGGCTGAAAAGCAAGTTTTCGATAGAATATGGACATATCCATAGGCGTTCTGTTAAAAATCTGATCGAAGCGGGGATGTCCCGTTACGAGAATCTGCTCGGGTTTACAGCCTTTTCGTATGAACCACTCTGCTTCATACGCACCAAAAACAGCTTGATAGGTTGTAAAAACAGGAATGAAGGCTTCATCTCCCATCAATGCGCCATGCTGAAGACAAATGCTGACGGCCCCTTTTCTTTGACACATGAGAGCGAGCACCCTGCTGTAAATGTCTTCTGCCGTTCCGACAATAACAGCTGAAATCTTTTCCTGTTCAAACAGCGCATCAACTGTATCAATGGCCTCTATAAATAAAGGAATATCTTTGAAAAGCCGGTCGCGAAACGCTTGATCACCAAATGCCGGGTGATCATCATAAGGGGCGAGAAGCGAACAGGCTGTTTCGAGATACTGCTTCGAATCGCCTTTTTGGCATGAATCCGCAATCTCCCGCTTGCTAATTACAGGCAGATCACAATAATGCGGCAAACTCCATCTGGCCAAAACAGCCGTTTTTTCAGGATCAAATTGATAGTAATTTTCGTTTGAAAAACGCAGGTAATCAAAGTGCAAAATGACTTTCCCTTTAACAGGTTCGTCATTTGTTTTAACGATGTTTTGGATTCTTTCTTCAAAAAACGGCTGAATCTGTCCCTCATCGATATGCTGATCCACCGATCCGAATAATTCCGGTTCTTCTTCCATCATCACCCTCAGTTCAGGGCTGATGTATTGATAAAAATTACTGATAAGCCCAAGCGGAATCCCTTTGTAGCGAAGTTTGTCAAAAAGCTCCACGTACTTCCGGTACAGCACCCAATAATTGCTTAAATAGGCCGACAAGCTCTCACCCCATTCCAAGCTTTTTTAATGATTCACGCAGCTCTCGGCAATTTCGCTGCGGAGGAAGGTTCCTGACAAATTCATTTTTTTCTAATTCAAACAGCTGAAAGTGAATCGATTGGTCGGTAATATAATTCAGGTCCAGCTCCTCATCCAGTGGGTAAAACGGATAAAAATGATTGACTCTCCAAAAGAACCGGGCATCTCCTATACGGTAAAACGCCGGGCTTTCATCCCAATAGGAGCCAAACTTCTCCTTTACCTTCTCAAGCACCGAATACCTGTGCATCACCGAGCAATGATCAATTGCGCACGGCGCGTTCCATGTCACTTGAGCGGCAGGCCTGACAGTTTCTTTTACAATGTCACGATTCTCGTTTAAATGATAGGTTTTGGAGGCTGAGTAAATCACAGCCTTTTCAGGATGGGTATCGAGCTCCCGCACCATTTTCAGGAGGCGGTCCGGCATATAGATGTTGTCATCCGTCGCATAGGTGATATATTCACCCTCCGCCATCTCAATCGCCTGATTGATCAGTGCCGCGTATCTCGTTTTTTCTGTTCTTTCCTTCACTCCAGATATATCGCTTTGATAAAAACGCACTCGGTTATCATTCAAAAAAGGACGGATTACATTCAGCGTCTCTTCATTGGAGTTGTCATCCATAATAAACAATTCAAAATCTGAAAACGTTTGTGAGAGTATGCTAGAAATGGACTTTGCCACATAATCGCTTTTGTTATAGCTCGTCATAATGACTGATACTTTAGGCAAATCCTACACCTCCTTCTTGGAACTTCACACCTGAAACTATCGTTATCTTATGTTGCTTATGCTCAAGTTGCGCTAGGGATACAAACCAATATGCGAAAAGTTTGTGTATGTTTCTGAAAAACAGCGGCTGCCCAGAGCGAAATCTGATCGGTCCGCTGTTCTTTTTCAGCATAATCCAAGCATCAGCCTCATAAGGTGAAAGAGATAAAAATCGCACCAGCGACTAAGATCGTTTTCCATCGGAGGTGAGTCATCGCGGAGCGTTCACCTATACATCCAGAACATGTTTTGAATGGTTTTCATAAAAAGGAGGAACGATATGAAACCGAAAAAAAATCAATATCAGCAAATGCAGGCATTTGATAATATGCAGGGGTATCAGCCTCAGTTTGGCGCCAACCCGTACCCGCAGCAAGGCCAAGGCTCACAAATGCAGACAATGGGGATGCAGCCAATGATGCCAATGCAGCAGGGACAGCAAGGACAACAAGGACAGCAGGGATTTGGATTCCCGGGCCAGCAGCAGGGCGGCGGTTTTCAAATTCCATCGGGGCCTACACCGTCAGGACCGGGCCAAAGCGTTCCCGGCATGCTGCCTGTTGAGGAATCTTACATCGAGAATATTTTGCGCCTGAATCGGGGAAAAACGGCCACCATTTATATGACATTTGAAAACAGCAAGGAATGGGGCTCGAAGATTTTTCGCGGCGTCATCGAAGCTGCGGGCCGGGATCACATTATTATCAGCGACCCGAAATCAGGAACACGCTACCTGCTCCTGACAATCTACCTCGATTACATTACATTTGATGAAGAAATTGCTTATACGTATCCATATTCCATGGCGTCCTATTCGCCAAGATAAGAAAAAAGCCAATCACTCATATGATGAGGATTGGCTTTTTTGTTTATAGATATTTGACGGCTGCGACAACGATCATAATCCAAGAAATAATAAACGCCACACCGCCGAGCGGGGTGATCGCTCCAAGAATGGAGATTTGCGTCACACTTAGAATATATAAGCTTCCGGAAAACAGCACAATTCCCGCAAACATCAGCCAGCCGGCTGTCGTGACACTGCCTATGCCGGATAATTTATCAGCCAGAAACGCGACAACGAATAACCCAAGGGCGTGATACATATGATACTGCACGCCTGTGTGCCAAACCTGAAGATACTTATCAGGTATTTTCCCTTCTAATCCGTGAGCGCCGAATGCTCCGAGTCCCACGGCAAGCAGGGCGTTAATGGCCCCTAATATGATAAAAACTTTCATCTATCTCTCCCGCCTTTTCGTTAAACTCATATCATTTATCTTATCGCACCTGCACCAAAATTCAATGTTTGTTCTCCGTTGACACGAGATTGTCGGATTTTCTCCTGCGCCAAAGCTGGAACTGGTCAGCTGCTATTGCAGCAAGCGTCCCTAATACGAGCCCGTTGCTTAATAGAGAAATAAATACCGGATGCAATCCCTTTAACGCAGTTTCAGGAACAAACATGATACCGACCCCTGTCAGCAGTGAGATACCGATGATAGACCTCACCCTTTTTGATTCTTCTTTCTCATATGAATCAAATTCGGCAAAGGCCAGACCGCCCATTGCGGAGAACACAACAAAATTCACCGCAAATCCAACGGGTGACGGCAGGCTCGCAAACGTATTCATAAAAAACGGGATCACGCTGATCACGATAACCAGAATACTGCCGAGCATAAACGGTTTTTTAGAAGGCATCTTGGTCGTTTCAATAAAACCTGCGGCTCCCGAAATCGGAACAGGCGCAATAGCTCCCGTCAAACCGCTAAGCAGATGGCTGAATGAAGCTGCAAAACCGGCATGGCGTTCATGATGCTTTCCATCAGGCTGTTTGCTGAATTTTTTCATGGCGATGTCCACGACCTTCATGCTCGCCAGCATATTCACGATCAGCAAGATGGTAATAAAAATAGAAGTGATGATCAGGCCGCTGTTAAATAACGGGGTCCCAAAAGGAAACAGGGAAGGCAGCTGAAACAGCCGGTCCGGCATTTCAATCGGCTTTGCGGCTCCGGCAGCCGCAAACAGCACCCACCCGCCGAACAAGGCTAATAAAATAGAATATTGCTTAAAAAACATGATGTTCGAATTTGTCATTATAAAAGCGGCAGCGATCACAACAAGCGCCAGGCCAAATACAAGACCGTCCACCCCGTCCTGTCGATAACCGATTCCGAGAATTCCTTTTATAATGGGCTGACTCAGCTGCATGACAAGAAGCAATAAATAGACGCCCGTTACAACCGGAGTAAACAATTTTGCAAGTCTGTCAATGACCTTGAAAACACTTAACAAAAAGAAACATACAGCGCTTACAAGAAGAGCTCCCTGCAAACCCCGCAGTGTGTCTCCATATGTCGCAAACACAGTTCCCGTCAGCCCTGCGTAAATCGTATACACTCCCCACCACAAGCCGGCTGGGCTTTCATTGATCGGCAGTCTGTGGCCTTTCAAACACTGAATGACGGCGGCAATTCCCAGTACAAAAAAAGTGCTTTGAATCAATCTTGCAGAATCTGAGTGATCCAGATGAAACGACTGGGCAACCGCCACCGGAACAACAATCGCCGCAGCAATAATAAACGCTGTCCATTGCAGCGCGCCAAGAACCAATTTCACGTAAGCTCAACCTCTCTCTTTAAAAATCAAATAAAGACTCTCCGTTTCCATCCTCTTCCTGCTTCTCTTTTTCTTGCTTTCGATATTTGTTTAATCCCGCGCTCCCCATCATTTTTTCCATCATCAGCTGGTCTGTCGATGGCGGCGCGGCGGGACTTGGCGTAACGCTCGGCTGTATGCGGGGCGCGCTCGCGTTCTCCGGCTGATCAAGCACGACATCACACAGAGAACGGACAACCGCTACATAACGCTTCAGCTCCTCATCCCGTTCAGCCGTTTTTGCTTTTTTTAGCTCTTCTTCCATCTTTTGAATCAAAGCAGATATATGAATGTTCATGAAGCACCCTCCAAAAAAATAAATGTTGTCTTCCTGCATTTTATCAAATTCCTGCTGAAAACGCAGATATGAGTTTGTTATTTTTTCTGACAAACCTTGCGCGATTGACAAGCAGAAGAGATTTTTCACATAATAAATCACCATACCTTACAAAAAGGAGAAACGGAATGAACAGCATCCCCTCTATCATCAGCAAGCATAAAGCCTATTTTGCGGCGGGACATACGAGACCGCTTGAATCGAGACTGAACATTTTGCGAAAGCTGAAACAAGCCGTCAGAACTCATGAAGCCGATCTCATAGCCGCTCTCTACCAGGATCTCCATAAATCCGAGCAAGAAGCATACTCAACAGAAATCGGAATCGTCTTGGAGGAAATCAGCTTTGTCATGAAACGGCTGAGAAAATGGTCCAAGCCGAAACGAGTCAAAACGCCGTTGACTCATCTAGGCTCCAAAAGCATCATCATCCCTGAGCCGTATGGAACCGTTTTGGTGATTGCGCCTTGGAACTATCCCTTGCAGCTGGCGCTTTCTCCGTTGATTGGCGCCATTGCGGCGGGGAACACGGTCGTTCTCAAGCCATCAGAATATACGCCGGCTGTTTCTGCTATTCTTTCCAAACTCATCAGCAGCGTTTTTCCAACTGATTATGTCGCTATGGCAGAAGGCGGGCCCGATGTCAGCACAGCATTATTACAGCAGCCCTTTGACTACATTTTCTTTACCGGCAGTGTAGCTGTAGGAAAAATCGTCATGGAGGCCGCCGCCAAACAATTAATTCCCGTAACCTTGGAGCTCGGCGGCAAAAGTCCCTGCATCGTCCATAAAGATGCTGACATTCAGCTTGCCGCCAAACGCATCGTCTTCGGGAAATTTACAAATGCGGGACAAACCTGCATCGCACCGGATTATTTATTTGTCCACGAGGACATCAAAACGAAGCTCACAGAAGAAATGAAGCGTGCGATCAGAGAATTTTACGGCCCTCAGCCGGAACGGAATCCACAGTACGGCAAAATCGTCAGTGAGCGCCACTATCAGCGGCTGCTCAGCTTTCTGAATGATGGCATCCCGCTCACAGGCGGACAATCTGATCCCAATCATCACAAAATTGCGCCGACCATTCTCGAACAAGTGAGAGATGACTCTCCAGTGATGCAGGAGGAGATTTTCGGGCCGATTCTTCCGCTCTTTACATACCGCAATATCGGGGAAGTCATTGAGAAAGTCCAATCGCGCCCTAAGCCGCTCGCCCTGTATCTCTTCACCACAAACAAAGAAATTGAGCGCGCTGTTTTAGGAAATCTGTCGTTTGGCGGGGGCTGTGTCAATGATACGTTAATGCATGTTGCGACGCCGTATTTGCCATTCGGCGGCGTCGGGGAAAGCGGCATCGGCAGCTATCACGGGTTTGACAGTTTTAACACATTCACGCACAAAAAAAGCGTCGTCAAACAAACGAACCGTTTCGACTTCGCATTTCGTTATCCTTCCTCCAAAAACGGGCTGCGAATGATTCGAAAAATACTCAAATAAAAAAGCGCAGATCACCTGCGCTTTTTACAAATCCTTAATACACCAATCAATCGGCGCCTCTCCCATTTTCTCCAAATAGGCATTCGCCCGGGAAAACGGTCTGCTCCCGAAAAATCCGTTTCTCGCAGAAAACGGGCTGGGATGCGTCGATTCAATGATAAAATGCTTGGAGGTGTCGATCCGTTCTTTTTTCATTTGAGCATGCCGTCCCCACAAAATAAAGATAACCGGCCGCTCTCTTTCACTCAGCACGTCAATAATTCGGTCCGTCAGTCGCTCCCAGCCTTTTCCCTTATGGGAATTCGCCTGTCCGCGCCTTACTGTCAGCACAGTATTCAGCAAAAGAACGCCTTGCTTTGCCCAGCTCACAAGCGACCCGTGATTCGGGATGCTGCACCCGATGTCCTGCTGCAGCTCAAGAAAGATATTTTTTAACGAAGGCGGCTGCTTTACACCGGGCTTGACAGAGAAGCTTAAACCTTGAGCCTGTCCCGGCCCGTGATACGGATCTTGACCCAAAATGACGACCTTGACATCATCATATGATGTATAATGCAGCGCGTTGAAAATATCCCGGCTGTCCGGATAAATCGTTTGCTCCGCGTATTCCCTCTTCAGCATCTCTCTGAGCTCTTGATAATACGGTTTCTCAAACTCTTCCTTTAGCTGATTCCACCAGCTGTCTTGTAAAAGCTGTTTCAAGATTCAGGCCTCCTTACGAACGATGAAGTCTGGAATAGACAGGCTCGCCATCCCAAACCATTTCACTTTTTGCTTCCCGCCTCTTCATCTCAGGCTCTTCAAGCAGGACGGCAAAGTTTTTCGTCGGCAGCTCCCCGAGTCCGTGCTTTTCACTTAAACGATCCAAATATTGCTTCCGCTTGGCGCCAAGGTCAGCAGACTGATTGTCTCCCGCGTCACTGAAGGCATAAATCACGCTGGCGCAAGGGACACGCTTCACCCGGTAATCCTTGGCCGCGCGCAAATAAAAATCCCAGTCCCAGTAATTGTGCACATCAGCATCGAAATACCCGATTTCATCATGCAGAAAACGTCTGTACATGCTGCCCGACGGCACGTATGTAGAAAACACTCTCATATCCTCATAGTCAGCGGTATAAGCAAACAATTTCCGTGACACTGGATACCTTGTTCCGTTTTTCTCTTCAAACGAAACTATTTCCGCATCAGAATGAACGAAGTCTGCCGTTTCTATTTCCTTTGCCATTTTCTCGATATGCCCTGGCGTAAAGAAATCATCGTCATCACACAGCATAATGCAATCCCCAGACGCCTCTTTTACACCGGCATTTCTCGCAGCCACATGCCCCGAGTTCTTTTCTAAATTGATGACAGCAATCGGCAGCTCCGGATAAAGTGCTTTGACCGGCACGACCGATTCCCCGGCATCATTCACAATAATAATTTCATACGGCATCAAGGTCTGGCGGGAAATCGACTCCAAAAGCTCACACAAAGCCGGAATCCGATTATAGGTCACAATTACGATAGAAATCTTCATGATGCTCTCCTTCTCATTTTCATAGTCATGTACTATTAAAACATATATTGGACGGGAGATCAGTGGGAATATCCTACTGAAACGGCATACTACAATGATAGAAACAGCAAAGTGGCTCCGATCAGAAGCACCATGATCAGCATCAGATCTCCAAAGACATGAAAGATATCTTTCATGCGGACGCCATTCGGAAGGATAAGACGCCACAGCTTAGATTGATAGACCGGCAGCAGCACCAGTGCATAAGAAAGACACAAAAATGTAAAAGCCGGCGGCACAAAAGCACAGCCTGCATCGTCCCAATTCATCATGATGTCTTTCATACTAGATCCATCCAATAAAAACAAAGATATCATGAGGGCTAGCAACACAAAGGACCCCAATTGAACCTCAAACAGGCGCATTTTCTGGTTATATGCAAATCGGACCGCCCAAAACCAGACATAAGCATATGAACATAGCAGCGTAAGAATGGCACCTGCTGTAAAGACGACATCAGGCAGCCGATCAAGCAGAAAAACAAAAGGCAAGCTGGCTGCCATAGCCAAGAGCATGCAGCCACCAGTAAACAAAAATACTGCCCCATGAGCTACAAAACCATATAAACAAGAGCTAATCCTCACGACATACACCTCCTTTACATAGAAATTCTATGTATATACCTAAAAAATCAGACAAGCTGACGCCTGCCAATATAACAGCCCATTCGGCCAAATAACGGAAATAACAGCGTTGCAAAAGCACAAGTTCCAACAAACCAAGGTGTCAACAAGGATTGAAACAGCGCAGCAGGAATTACATTGAATAGAAAAACAAGCATAAAAATGACGTTTGGCACCATTGAGATCAGAATCGTATGTAGAACAAGCTTTTCTCCGCGTTTTCCAAACTCCTTCACGCCTTGATACCCAATCAGCACCCAGTAGATCATATATGCAGCTAAGATCAGCCAAACAGAAACAGAAATGCCTTTCCATACTGCTTGAACAAACGGTGATTCAAGCCATACATGCATTATTGTAATCGCAATGCCGACAGCGAATAGGGCACTGTTACAGAAAAGATGGAACATCAAAAACGCACGAAACGTTACTGGCTGTATTTTCTTAAACGAAGAAACAATGTCAGTTGGTGTTCCAAACGCCTGCAATAAAGTCTGCATAGCTTCCTCCTCACTCTTTCCTTCCTGAAAAGAGCGAAACAGATGATGTTCAATATGGCTCTCAATCTCTTCTATCATCGCCTCACCCTCAGGAAGCCCTTTAAGCCCGCTTTTGATTTCGGATACATATGTTTCTTTATCCATTTTGTCCGCTCCACTTCAGTATTCGGTCCATCATGGCTGAAAATACGCTCCATTCCTTCGTGCGTTCCGCCAGCACTTCTTTGCCCTCGTCTGTAATCCGGTAATATTTGCGGTCCGGTCCTTTCTCCTGCTTCTCCCAGTAGGAAGAAATATACCCTTGGCGTTCAAGCTTGTGAAGAGAAGGATACAAGGTCCCTTCTTTCATCTGCAGTTCATTTCCGCTGCGGCTTCCCATTTCTTTTACAAGCTCATAGCCGTACATCGGCCGCTCGTTCAGAAGCGTCAATACCAATATAACCGTGCTTCCCTTAACCAGCTCACGATTTAACATCTCAAAACCCCTACCTAGTTTTCTTATGTAGCATTTTACGAAAGCCCGTTGAGATTGTCAAATGATTCCTATAGATCTTCTATATTGTGATACAGAGAAAATCTAACTATAATGAAAGACAAAACATGATGGAGGTTCAAGACATGTCTATGCATAAAGCACTCACCATTGCCGGCTCAGATTCCAGCGGCGGTGCTGGGATTCAAGCTGATTTAAAAACATTTCAAGAAAAAAACGTATACGGGATGACCGCCTTAACGGTGATCGTTGCGATGGACCCAAACAACAGCTGGAACCATCAGGTATTCCCGATCGATACTGATACAATCCGCGCCCAGCTTGCAACAATTACGGACGGCATCGGCGTGGACGCCATGAAAACAGGAATGCTGCCAACCGTTGACATTATCGAGCTTGCGGCAAAAACGATCAAAGAAAAACAATTAAAAAATGTGGTAATTGACCCGGTTATGGTTTGCAAAGGTGCTAATGAAGTCCTTTATCCGGAGCACGCCCAAGCCCTGCGTGAGCAATTGGCTCCGCTAGCCACTGTCATTACGCCAAACTTGTTTGAAGCCAGCCAGCTCAGCGGCATGGATGAACTAAAAACAGTTGACGATATGATCGAAGCCGCGAAAAAAATTCACGCACTCGGCGCTCAATATGTCGTCATTACAGGCGGAGGCAAACTCAAACACGAGAAAGCCGTTGATGTTCTCTATGACGGAGAAACAGCGGAAGTCCTTGAAAGCGAAATGATCGATACGCCTTATACACATGGCGCAGGCTGTACATTCTCAGCAGCCGTGACAGCGGAGCTTGCCAAAGGTGCGGAAGTCAAAGAAGCCATTTACGCAGCGAAAGAATTCATCACAGCGGCCATTAAAGAATCCTTCCCGCTAAACCAGTATGTTGGTCCTACGAAGCATTCTGCACTGCGCCTGAATCAACAATCATAAAAAAAGGGGCTGCCTTACAGAGAGGCAGCCCTTTTTAAATCACCGAAGACTTTTCACAGAAAAAACTGCCGATCCCATCGGCAGCCTGTTTATTTGATTTTTAAATTGTTTGCAGATTTCCTCAAAAATGTTTCTATCGACTGAACAAAAAGTGCATATTCCTTCATTTGTTCATATGCCCGCGTGAGAATTTCCGCCGTTTCACTGTGCGGCGTTGTTCCGCCAAGCATTTTTTTCAGCTGAAGCAGCACATCCTTATATTCTTCTCGCTTATCTTCAACTTGGTTAGCAGCCTTTTCCAAACATTCCGGTGTTATCTTCTGTTCATGTATATTCAAGAAAACAACTCCTTTTACAGAAAAAAATAGTAGGTTATCGTTGAAGAATAGCACAGATGGCTCAGATTTCACATAAGAAAATAGAAGGATTTTCTACATAAGTGTCCAAATTCCGACATTCATTTCAGATTTCCCGGTCGCACTGGCTGTTACTTCATGATTTCCCGGGAAAGGAAAATATCTTGCACTCAAGACCTCTTCTCCGTTATTGATAAAGATTTCCACAGATGACGCGTCGAGAAACATGTGTACGGTATGCAAATCCTTGATGCGGCAATGTCTCGCTTCTGTTCTTTTTCCGTCAAAGCTCTTTCGTTCCAGCGTAACAATCCCCTCGTCTTTATGGAAGGAAAACGTAGCCGTTCCGCGGATACTGATTGAAAAGCCAGACTCCGTATGAATGTCTTCCAGTAGAATCTCAGTTCTTTCAGGTTTTTCCACTGGAAGCGCACCAGATGATCCATGCATGTTGATGTGTATTTTTTTCTCATTTCTGCGCATGGCTTTTAGCTCAGGCAGCGGCTGCTGAATCAGCTTCTGTCCTGAAAGCGTCAGCTGTCTCGGCAGCGTCATGCAGTGAATCCAGTGGCAGTCAATGGTCGGATGGGACCCTTCATCCTGATCAGGCACCGCCATCCATGCAAATAAAATCCGCCTTCCCTGATCGTCTTCAAGTGTTTGCGGCGCGTAAAAATCAAAACCTTGATCAAGCTCCGTAAATTCACCATGCTTCAGTTCAGGCTTGTTATAATCGAGGCGGCCGACAAAATAACCTGATTGATATACGTTCTGATAACGGAAACCGTCAGCCTCAAGCCCTTGAGGCGAAACAATCAGCACATCCGATCCTTGAAGGGAAAACAAATCAGGGCATTCCCACATGTATCCAAAATCGTCCAGCCCGTTGAAGCCCGCGCCGGTTATCGGGCCAAGAAATCTCCACTCTGTCAGGTTATCAGAAGCAAACAACACAGCCTGCCCTTTCAAATTCTCTGTTTGCGCACCAATCACCATATACCATGTGCCTTCATGCTCCCATACCTTCGGATCGCGAAAATGCGCCGTATATCCTTCCGGAAGGCGGGCGACGACACCCTTTTTCTCAAAGGACAGCCCGTCGTCAGAAACAGCAAGGCATTGATACGTTTCCCGATTTCCATCCTGATCCCTGACATTTCCTGTGTAAAAAAGATAGAGCCGATCGTCTTTCGTGACAGCGCTGCCCGAGTAGCAGCCGTTTTTATCAAACCAATCACTCGGAGCCAGCGCAATCTCTTCCCGCTTCCAATTCACAACATCCTGTGTCGTATAATGCCCCCAAAATTTTGCGCCGTGCCCCGTCTGAAACGGCTGCCACTGAAAGAATACATGATAGCTGCCCTTCCAATAAATCACGCCATTCGGGTCATTCAGCAGCCCAACCGGCGGCATGATATGAAAATGCTGGCGGTGCGGATCGCTGTTAGCGATGGGCTCTTTTTTCTCCACTTCTTCATAAGCCCGGCGACGAAGCTCCTGGTCATGTGCTGTCATTTTTTCCTCTCCTCATCCTCATTAATCTTCATGACAAATGCTGCAATGAACGCTGACACTGCCGCAATCGCCATGCCAATCAGATAGTGAATCAAGTTGCTGAAGCCAAACGGAGCCGCAATGGCGATCATCGGAATTCCCGTTAACCCGTAAGCGTTTGCAGCTACATGTGTAAAGACGACATATGCCCCACCCAATGCGCCTCCGATCATCGCGGCGATAAACGGTTTTCGGTAGCGCAGATTGACTCCGAATATGACGGGCTCAGTAATGCCGAGAAAAGCGGAAAATGCTGCCGGAAGCGCGATTTCTTTTGTCTTTGCCTTTTTCGCCATAAAGAAGACGGCAAGACCTGCCCCGCCCTGTGCGACATTCGCCATTGACCAGATCGGCAGCAAGTAGTTTTTGCCTATATCTGCAATTAGCCCTGCCTCAATCGCATGGAAGCTGTGATGAACGCCTGTCAGCACGATGAGTGAATACGTGCCCCCGAAAATCAGACCTGCGACAAAACCGGCATGGTCATATACATAAGTTAAAGCAACCGTAATGCCGGAGCCAAGCGCTCTGCCTAGAGGGCCAATCGCGATAAAAGCAACAAACCCGGTGACAATCACAGTAACAAATGGTGTAACAAGCAAATCCACCGCATGTGGAACCACTTTTCTCGTCCATTTCTCTACCTTGCTCATCACATACACCGCAAGCAGGACAGGGATAACAGTTCCCTGGTAGCCGAGAAGAGCGATATCAAATCCGAAAAGATGCATGTAATCAGGTGTCGCTTCCGCCAATCCCCATGGATTTAAAAGATTCGGATGAATCATGATTCCCCCGATGACCGCTCCCAAGTATGGATTGCTGCCAAACTCTTTTGAAGCGCTGACCCCGATTAGAATCGGCAAGAAAATGAATGCTGCACTTGAAAACATATCAAGCAGCTGCAAAAGCGCAGAATCCTTGCTCATCCAATGAAACGCATTGATCATACCCAGCAATCCCATTAATAGGCCGCTGGCTACAATAGCTGGGATGATTGGAACAAAAATATTAGAAAGCGTTTTCGCAAATCTCGCAGCGGGATTCAGCTTTTCTTTTGCCGCATCCTGATGATTGACGTGTTCTTCACGCTCGATATCAGCTTCTTTAGAAAAGGCATCGAATACTTTATTCACAAGGCCTGTTCCGAAAATGATCTGGTACTGGCCAGAGCTGCTGAAAGCCCCTTTAACGCCATCAAGCTCTTCTACTTGTGCTTGATCTATCTTTGATTCATCTTTCATCACTAAACGCAGTCTTGTTGCACAATGAGCCGCGCTGATAATATTTTCTTTCCCTCCGAGAAGCTCAATGAGGCGTTTTGCAGTCTCTTTGTAATCCATCTATTTCTCCCCCTTTTATTTAAACAAAAAAGACCTAAAATTCGCCAACGAATAAAGGACACAGCGATCCTTTTTCATTTACGCAAATTTTAGGTCTTGCCTGCTTTACCAGTCACAATCCCGCTTATTCAGATTAAGAATACGCTTTCATCATAAATCATGATAGCGTTTTCGTCAACTATTTTTTTAGTTAAATAGTTTGATATAACATGTAGACAAAAATTCGTAAAAATTAATTGTGAAATACTTCACAATATCGTGCTATACTATGCTCAATCATGAAAGAAAGCAGGAAAAGACAATGGAAACTCAAGCATTACAAAAGGTTGAACAGTATGCTTTGAAAAAACAAAACATATTCGCTTCAAGCAAAATCCGTTATGTGCTTCGGTCCATTTTGGCCAGTATATTTATTGGTTTTGGCATTACAGCCGCAAGCAAAACAGGCAGCTATTTCTTTATGGCTGATTCTCCGTTTGCCTTTCCGGCAGCCGCTGTCACTTTCGGGGCCGCTATTCTGATGATTGCTTACGGAGGCGGAGATTTATTTACCGGCAACACCTTTTATTTCACCTATACCGCGCTCCGGAAAAAAATCAGCTGGCGCGACACCCTATACTTGTGGATGTCAAGCTATGCCGGCAATTTAATCGGCGCCATTCTGTTTGCCATCCTGATCAGCGCGACGGGACTTTTTGAGGAGCCTTCTGTTCATTCCTTTTTGATTCATTTGGCAGAGCACAAAATGGAGCCGCCGGCTTCCGAATTGTTTTTCAGAGGAATGCTGTGCAATTGGCTTGTGTGCCTCGCCTTTTTCATTCCAATGTCTCTCAAAGGGGAAGGAGCAAAGCTTTTTACCATGATGCTTTTCGTTTTCTGCTTCTTTATTTCCGGCTTTGAACACAGCATTGCCAATATGTGCACATTCGCCATCTCGCTTTTGATCGAGCACCCTGATACAGTGACACTGATGGGAGCAGTCAGAAACTTAATCCCCGTTACGCTCGGCAATCTGACCGCGGGAATAGTTATGATGGGCTGGATGTACTACACACTGAATCCTGATCAATAAAAAAACTTCCAGAGATCACTCCCTGCAAGTCAAAGCGGTTATTCCGAGAGATCTTGAAGACGCTGGACATGCAGCGTGATATAGCCGGCCTCGGATTCCGGCAAATGTAATTGATATTCATTTTTCAAAAACTCCGCCAGCTCCAGCGCACATTGATAGGCGAATGAATACTTTTTTTGGATGAAATAAAGCATCTCCTCGTCCATACGATGGAGCGCTTCATTTGATTCCAACCGGCTGACCGCGTATCGCAAATGCGTGACAAGGCGTTGATAGGAAATGCTGTTTTCATCCACCTTTCGATTAAAGTATTGTTTTATTTTCTCTATCATTTCTTTGATCATGGTCGTATGCTTCAGCGCTGAATACATGCTCTCCGCATCCATCTTCGCCGTATGGATGTGAAGGGCAATATAACCCGCTTCATCTTCAGGCAGAGACACGCCCAATGTCTCTTTTACATGTCCGATCGCCCACAGGCCGATCTCATATTCTTTTTTATAGAGCGCCTTTATCTCATGCAGCAATTTATTCTGCACAAGCAGCCCATTTTGAATCCTTTCGATCGCAAAGGACAAATGGTCGGAAAGCGCGATATGAATGTGATCGCTCAGCGGCGCCGCGAGCTCTCCTTCCGCATAGCTGATGATATCCTCAGCTATTTCTATATGCTCCTCCGGCAGTGTTTGCAGGATTTGTTTGAACTTTTCATTCTCGTCGCGCACGACAAAGATCTTTTCCACTTTATTCATAGGGATGAGATCATTTTTCTTTTTTTGAAAAGCGATTCCCGGTCCCATCACGATTTTTTCCTGATCATCCTCTTTTATTAAAGCCGCATTGTTGTTTAATACTTTATAGATTTTCAAGAGGTTATCTCTCCCGCCAATTTGCTTTTGACTGGGATTTTACCTCCTTTTGACCGCCATGTAAAGATGCGGGCCCGCTCTCTCCTGCTTTGGCGATTCCTTGAAGGCTTGCAAACATCTTCTTTTATAAAGCGCGGCGGCTTTCGCTTTCTGCTTTTCTTCCTCATTCACAGCCATCCGCCATTCATAAAACGAAACGAGTCCTGCGGCCTGCACAGCCGCCTTTCTTTGGTATGTACGCTGAGCCGAATAGACCGCGGCAGCCGCAGTTTTTCTGTCCGGCGTCACCCAGTTCATCAAAAAGACCATCCACACCCGTAAAGATACAAGCAAACGTTTCATAGAAAAACATCCCTCCGCTTCTTTTTGGCAGGCAGCCTTTTTAGCAGCCCGTTTTCTCAGCCGCAGCCCGCAAGAAAAGACGGCCGATTTCTTTTCTCGCAAACTAGCGGCTCTAGCAAAACTCATGACTCTATGATAGACCGTGGAAAGAGAATTCTTTGTCACAATATGAGTGAAAAAACCAACTAGTTTTTAGAAGTTTTGTTGAAAGCTGAAAGAATTGAAATGAAAATTGGAGAACCGCTTTGAAAACTTTATACACAAGTTATCCCAAAGATAAGAACAACTTAATCACAAGAGATATCCACATGTCCACAAACTCTATCTATATTTTGTATACGAACGTATATTCCTAACTATATATATACACAGGTTTATTCACTTATACACAGGGTTCTGTGTATAACTCCTTCGTTATACACAAACAAAATCCAATAAATGGTCCAAATGACACAAGGATTTTTTTGAATTTTCAAGAAATATATACTAGATCTTTCACATTTTTTCTAAATACAAAGGGGGAAACACATTGAAAAAGGGGATCATTCGCTTTCTGCTTGTAAGTTTCGTCTTATTTTTTGCGTTATCCACAGGCATTACGGGCGTTCAGGCAGCTCCGGCTTCTTCAAAAACGTCGGCTGATCTGGAAAAAGCCGAGGTATTCGGTGATATCGATATGACGACAAGCAAAAAAACAACCGTTATAGTGGAATTAAAAGAAAAATCCTTGGCAGAAGCGAAGGAAGCGGGAGAAAGCCAATCGAAAAGCAAGCTGAAAACCGCTCGCACCAAAGCAAAAAACAAAGCAATCAAAGCAGTGAAAAACGGAAAAGTAAACCGGGAATATGAGCAGGTATTCTCAGGCTTCTCTATGAAGCTTCCAGCTAATGAGATTCCAAAACTTCTAGCGGTAAAAGACGTTAAGGCAGTGTACCCGAACGTCACATATAAAACAGACAATATGAAGGATAAAGACGTCACAATCTCCGAAGACGCCGTATCTCCGCAAATGGATGACAGTGCGCCTTATATCGGAGCAAACGATGCATGGGATTTAGGCTACACAGGAAAAGGCATCAAGGTGGCGATTATTGACACTGGGGTTGAATACAATCACCCAGATCTGAAGAAAAACTTTGGACAATATAAAGGATACGATTTTGTGGACAATGATTACGATCCAAAAGAAACACCAACCGGCGATCCGAGGGGCGAGGCAACTGACCATGGCACACACGTAGCCGGAACTGTGGCTGCAAACGGAACGATTAAAGGCGTAGCGCCTGATGCCACACTTCTTGCTTATCGTGTGTTAGGGCCTGGCGGAAGCGGCACAACGGAAAACGTCATCGCGGGCGTGGAACGTGCAGTGCAGGACGGGGCAGATGTGATGAACCTGTCTCTCGGAAACTCTTTAAACAACCCGGACTGGGCGACAAGCACAGCGCTTGACTGGGCCATGTCAGAAGGCGTTGTCGCTGTTACCTCAAACGGCAACAGCGGACCGAACGGCTGGACAGTCGGATCGCCGGGCACATCAAGAGAAGCGATTTCTGTCGGTGCGACTCAGCTGCCGCTCAATGAATACGCCGTCACTTTCGGCTCCTACTCTTCAGCAAAAGTGATGGGCTACAACAAAGAGGACGACGTCAAAGCGCTCAATAACAAAGAAGTTGAGCTTGTCGAAGCGGGAATCGGCGAAGCAAAGGATTTTGAAGGGAAAGACCTGACAGGCAAAGTCGCCGTTGTCAAACGAGGCAGCATTGCATTTGTGGATAAAGCGGATAACGCTAAAAAAGCCGGTGCAATCGGCATGGTTGTGTATAACAACCTCTCTGGAGAAATTGAAGCCAATGTGCCAGGCATGTCTGTCCCAACGATTAAGCTTTCATTAGAAGACGGCGAAAAACTCGTCAGCGCCCTGAAAGCTGGTGAGACAAAAACAACATTCAAGTTGACGGTCTCAAAAGCGCTCGGTGAACAAGTCGCTGATTTCTCATCACGCGGCCCTGTTATGGATACGTGGATGATTAAGCCTGATATTTCCGCGCCAGGGGTCAATATCGTGAGCACGATCCCAACACACGATCCTGACCATCCATACGGCTACGGATCAAAACAAGGAACAAGCATGGCATCGCCTCATATTGCCGGAGCGGTTGCCGTTATTAAACAAGCCAAACCAAAGTGGAGCGTTGAACAGATTAAAGCCGCCATCATGAATACCGCTGTCACTTTAAAGGATAGCGATGGGGAAGTATATCCGCATAACGCTCAAGGCGCAGGCAGCGCAAGAATTATGAACGCAATCAAAGCCGATTCGCTCGTCTCACCTGGAAGCTATTCATACGGCACGTTCTTGAAGGAAAACGGAAACGAAACAAAAAATGAAACGTTTACGATTGAAAATCAATCTTCCATTAGAAAGTCATACACACTTGAATACTCATTTAATGGCAGCGGCATTTCCACATCCGGCACAAGCCGTGTTGTGATTCCGGCACATCAAACCGGGAAAGCCACTGCAAAAGTAAAGGTCAATACGAAGAAAACAAAAGCTGGCACCTATGAAGGAACGGTTATCGTCAGAGAAGGCGGAAAAACGGTCGCTAAGGTACCTACATTGCTGATTGTGAAAGAGCCCGATTATCCGAGAGTCACATCTGTCTCTGTCAGCGAAGGGTCTGTACAAGGTACCTATCAAATTGAAACCTACCTTCCTGCGGGAGCGGAAGAGCTGGCGTTCCTCGTCTATGACAGCAACCTTGATTTCGCAGGCCAAGCCGGCATTTATAAAAACCAAGATAAAGGTTACCAGTACTTTGACTGGGACGGCACGATTAATGGCGGAACCAAACTTCCGGCCGGAGAGTATTACTTGCTCGCATATGCCGCGAACAAAGGCAAGTCAAGCCAGGTTTTGACCGAAGAACCTTTCACTGTTGAATAAGAAAAAGCCCTGCCGATTCGGCAGGGCTTTTTAAAGATCAGTCAGCAAACGCCTCCTGCAATAAGCGATACGATCGGAGCTTATCTTCAAAATGATGCGTGATGGTCACCACCATGATTTCCTCTGTTTCATACGCGTTACTCAAAGCTAACAGCCGCTCCTTAACCTGTTCTTTCGTACCAACAATCATTCGATTTCGATTATCAGCAATTCGTCTCTGTTCATAAGGAGAATACGTATTTTTCCGAACAGCTTCATACGAAGGAACTCCCTCTAAAGGAATACCCTGCTCTCCCGCCAAAAGTGTAAAATCAAGCACAGCCCCAAGCTCCTCTGCCTTCTCCTCCGTGTCAGCACAAAGAACAAAAACAGCAACTGCCGCTCGAGGCGTATCTCCTAACACAGACGGTTTGAATCGCCTCTTATACTGTCTGACAGTACCCTCTCCGCCCTCTCCATTGATAAAATGGGCAAACATATAGCCAGCGCCAGATTCAGCTGCGAGCAGCGCGCTTTCTCCAGATGAGCCGAGCAGCCACACATCCGGAGCCGTTGAAATATGCGGCGCAGCGGTCAGATTCGGAAAACGGTGTTTGTCATCCGCCAAATCATGCAAATACATGGTCAGCTCCTTAATTTGCTGCGGATACTGATCAGCATTGCGCTTACCACCGTCATTCAGCGCCCATGATGCAATCGGCATTCCCCCCGGTGCTCTGCCAAGCCCCAGGTCAATTCTTCCTGGTGTCAGCCCCTCCAGAACACGAAAGTTTTCAGCTACTTTATAAGCACTGTAATGCGGCAGCATGACTCCTCCTGATCCAACACGAATTCGCTTTGTTTTCGCTGCTATATGACTGATTAGCACCTCAGGACTGGACCCTGCCAGCCGTTTTGAAAAGTGATGCTCAGAAACCCAAAATCTCTTATATCCAAGGTCCTCAGCAGCTTGGGCAAGCGCAACGGTTTGCTGTAAGGCCGTTTCTGCATTGCTGCCCTCTGATACTGGAGATTGATCTAATATACTTAATGAAACCATCCCTACCACCTCATCCTCATCGTATCACTGATCCCCTATTTTTTCTCCAAAGCCGCTCACACTGCTTATCAGTGTCCCCTATCATTCGCCATTTATTTGTGAAAGCATGTCCCTATTTGTCGGAATATGTTACACGTGAAACATAAAAACCCCTCCAGACGGAGAGGTTTGCTTTAGTTTTTATTAAAGCCCTTTTCTTTCACGTAGTCATTTAAATACGTACGCGGCTTTTGCTTCATAAAGTTCAGTATTTGATCGGACCACGTTTCTTCCCGCTTCCCGTTTGTTCTTTCTCTATAGTAATCAGAAATGGTTTTGTCATACGTATTCATAGTATGACGGAAATCGTCTGTGTTCACATTATACGTATTTTCATGATAAACGGCCTGCTTTGGCAATCTCGGTTTTTTGCCGGAAAGGTTCGCAGGATGGCCTACTGCCAGTCCGAAAAGCGGGAGCACATGGTCAGGCGTTTGCAGCACCTCTGTCACCTTGTCCAATTCATTCCGAATGCCGCCGATATAGCAAATGCCAAGCCCCATGGATTCAGCGGCAATGCTCATATTTTGCGCTGCCAGCGCCGCATCAATCAAGCTAACCATAAACATTTCTGTATTCTCGAGCAGCTCAGAAATATGTTCACCTTTTTCCTCAGCCAGTTGTTGATGGCGGTACAAATCCGCACAAAATACAAAAAAGTGTCCGTTCTTCTCAACGTAAGGCTGATTCCCAGCAAGCACGGACAGCTCACGTTTTTTCTCAGGATCAGAAACCCCGATAATCGAATATGCCTGCACATAGCTGGATGTAGACGCAGCCTGCGCACTTTTCACTAATGTATCAATTTCTTCAGCTGTCAAAAGCTGATCAGTAAAAGACCGGATTGACCGATGATTCAAAATGGTTTCGATTGTGTTATTCATCACAAAAACCTCCTTATCACTTTTTATCATATCCGAAAAAAAGTGATCTCAAAAGTGAAATGCTCTGCACAAAAAAAGACAGCCTCTGTAAAGGCTGTCTGCATATCAAGAATTAAAAAGATAACTTCTGTATTTCGTCAGCTGCACACTTGCATTATATACAATCCCAAATCCGATTAACGTGGAAAGTGTCGAGCTTCCCCCATAGCTGACAAACAGCAGCGGAATCCCGGTAACAGGCATAATGCCAATGTTCATTCCGATATTCTGGAATGTGTGGATCACAATTAACGCCGTATAGCCAACGCAAAAGAAAGAAGCGAAACGGTTAAACGGATGTATTTTGTCTATCAGAACAACAAGCCTGTAGATTAAAAAGAAGAACATGATGACAACAATTGCACAGCCTATAAAGCCAAATGACTCACCTATTATAGAAAAGATAAAGTCAGTCGTACTCTCTGGAACATAAACCTTCAAATTAGAAATACCATTACCTAAAATACCACCAGATCCTATTGCCATGATGGCCTGGTCAACTTGCCAGCTGTCATTTGAATCTTCCTGTGTCTCATTTGAAGCAGACACCCAAGAAGTGACCCGCTTAATTTGATAATCCTGTATTCCAACTGATTTAGCAACGTCAGGAAAGTTTATCATTACTAATAAAATTAATGAAATGAGTAAGATACCTGAACCAGCTATGATCGCAATCAATTTCCAATTTATCCCTGACATAAAAACCATTACAAGAACGATAAACATACATATTCCCGCAGTCCCAGCATCCTGCATCAGGATAAGACCTACAGGAATAACTGCGACACCCGCAATCTTTAATAACAAGTGGATATCATCCCTAAGCGTCCGAACTCCTTTAGGATTTGCTTTTCCAATAACTGAAGCAAGCATCATAATCAAACCAACCTTCATAAACTCTGACGGCTGTATTGTTATTCTACCGATCCTAAACCAACTTTTTGCCCCTTTAATAACAGGTGCAATAGACTCGGGACTGATTTTAAGAATAATCAAAGATAAAATACCAATGATAAAAATATATAAACTTAACTTTTCAAGCTGTTCTAAATCAAAGTACAAAAGAACTGTAATGGCTACAGCCCCCAAAAGATAAAACACAATTTGCTGAATCCAATCCGTGTTCCCATACTGCCCAAACTGACCGGCAGCATATATTGATACTACGCTTATAATAAAAAACACACCAAATATAAAAATCAAATCCCCCTGGTAAAAGGGGCTTTGCTGTTTCTTATATCGACTCATTCTATCCCGCCTTACATTTTCATCGGAAAATCACTAATGTTTATTATACATGAACCACGTTCAAGATGACACGTGAAGCTCGCTTCCTTTTATGTTTTTTCAGCATTTGCGGCGCTTTTTCAGCTACACGAAATATGACGTATCATAAACCGAAATGTTTCGATTGACACAAAACTTTTCAAATGAAAAAAACGCCATACCAATAGAATTTGTTAAAAAACGAATGCGATAATGTGTTATGTTCCCAAATAATGTGATACCTCATATAGAAATAGCTAAAAATTCAGAGCCCCATGCCCATACATTCTCCTAGCACATTAAACGAAAAAATAAGACGATAGATCCAGTCCATTTCTGCAAAAACACGTATCAATTTCTGGAAAACATGGTATAATAATTGTAACAGAATGTTCAAAAAACAATCACAAAACAGACACAACTCAGTTCCTCTATTTCATTTTTGTAAACGTTATCACAAAATGAAAGGAGACGGGTATGATGGACATGTTTTTTGCTTACTTATTGGTTGCCAGCGCAACGCCTCTCTTTATTTGGCTTGATAACAAAAAAGTCGCACTCTCAGCTATTCCGCCAATCATTTTAATGTGGGTATTCTTCTTCTTTTACGCAACAGAAAGCCTTTCTCCACTTGGACACACTCTCATGATTATCTTGTTTGCCGTTAACGTCATTGTCGCTCATATCGCCGCATTTATCATTTACGGCCTTCCGTATCTTCGCAGAAAGCGAAGCAGCTGAAGACAGCAAAAAACCCTCTTCCACTGAAGAGGGTTTTTTGTATTATTCGTTATGGCCTGAATGCTCTGAGTGTTCAGCGCCTCCAGGAGGATTTCCGTCCATATGGTCACCATGGTGATAGTGAGCCGCGAAAATCCAGATGGATCCAAGTACGATAACGATCGCGCCAAAGAATCCGAACAGCGTGTTTCCGACTTGGATCGTGCCGTTTTCGCTCTCTGTCATATGCATGAACATGAGAAGCTGCAGCGCCGCCTGAATGAAGGCGAAGCCGAAGATAATCCAAAGTTTTGCTGATGAGCTCAGGTCAGTATACACTGCAACCCATAGAGCCAGCAGGGTCAAAACGATAGACAGGATAAAACCTACAATGTGTTTCCATGGAAAGTGACTGTGTTCAGCAGATTTGTTTGCCATTTTACAGACCCCCCAATCCCATGAGATAGACACCTGTAAAGATGAAAATCCATACAACATCTAAGAAGTGCCAGTACAAGCTTGAGATAAAGATTTTAGATGAAGTTTGCGGAGTTAAGCCGCGTTTCTTCAACTGAATCAGAATTCCTGTGATCCAGAAAATCCCGATTGTTACGTGAGTTCCGTGAGTTCCAAGTAAAACAAAGAATCCAGACCAGAACGCACTTGTACTGAGAGCCGCTCCTTCATGTACATAGTGAACAAACTCGTTGATCTCGCATCCGACGAAGCCGGCACCGAGAAGAAGAGTGATAATTGTCCAAATGACTACGCCTTTTAAACTTCCGCGGCGCATTTCATGAACAGCGATCCCGCAGGTAAAGCTGCTGATCAGCAGCAAGAACGTCATAATCATTACCAGATTGACTTCAAATAGTTCGTCTGGCAAGACACCTCCAGCTGTTCTGTTTTTAAGAACGAAGAAGGTTGCAAATAGTGTTGAGAACAACACAATTTCTGCCCCTAAAAAGATCCAAAACCCGAGAATATTAAGTCTGCCGGTTTCAGATTGATATTCCATAGGCGCGTTAGAATTGCCGTGTTCTGCATGTTCCATAACTCACGCCTCCTTATTCGGAAATCTTTCTTTCCGTCTCTTTTATTTCATCAACACTAATGTAGTAGCCGTTGTCGTATTCGAATGAACGCAGAACCATGCAGAGCAGGACTCCGATCAATCCGACTACGCCCATCCAGTACCATTCAAAGACAAGTCCAAAGCCTGCGAGACCGAAGGCAACAGACATAAAGAACGGTCTGCCTGAGTTGCTTGGCATATGGATTTTCTTGAATTTGCTTTCAGGGTATAATTCAGTTTTTTCTTCTTTCATATGCAGGAATGCATCTTGAGATTTGACTTCAGGAAGCACCGCAAAGTTGTAATGCGGCGGAATCGCAGAAGAAGTCGCCCAATCAAGCGTACGTCCCACACCCCATGAATCTCCGCTGATTTCACGAGTAGAGTAACGGAAGCTGTAGTAGATGTTATAGCAAAGGATTAAGAATCCTACACCCATCATGAAAGCTCCGACTGTTGAGATAAAGTTCAATGTTGTCCAGCCGTCATTCGGTCCGTATGTGTAAATACGGCGCGGCATGCCTTGAAGCCCCAAGAAATATTGCGGGAAGAAACAAATATTGAACCCGATCATAAAGATCCAGAAGAACCATTTTCCGATTCTTTCGTTCAGCTTGTGGCCGAACATTTTTGGATACCAGAAAATAAATCCGGCGAAACAAGCAAATACAGTACCCGCAATCAGCACATAGTGGAAGTGAGATACAAGGAAGTACGTATTATGGTATTGATAATCCGCTGCTGCCATCGCAAGCATAACCCCTGTAACCCCGCCGATAACGAAGTTAGGAATGAACGCAAGCGCCCACAGCATAGGTGTTGTAAAGCTGATTCGGCCTTTATACATTGTAAAGAGCCAGTTAAAGATTTTAACCCCGGTTGGGATTGAGATTGCCATTGTCGTAATTGAGAAGAATGAGTTAACGGACGCACTGTTCCCCATTGTGAAGAAGTGGTGAGTCCAAACTAAGAAACTCAATACAGAGATGGCGATAATAGAACCAACCATCGCTTTGTAACCAAACAATTGTTTTCTTGCAAAGCTTGAGATGATTTCTGAGAAAATACCAAACGCCGGAAGAATAACGATATATACTTCAGGATGTCCCCAAATCCAGAACAAGTTAGCCCAAAGCATCGGCATACCGCCTGCTTCCAATGTGAAAAAGTGAGCGCCGAACAAACGATCAAATGATAAAAGTGCTAATGCTACTGTAAGTACAGGGAACGCAAACACGATAATAACCATTGTGATCAGTGTTGTCCATGTGAACATCGGCATACGCATTAATGTCATGCCTTTTGTTCTCATTTTTAAGATTGTTACCATAAAGTTGATCCCTGTCATCAGGGTACCGATACCGGCAATCTGAAGTCCGAGGAGGTAGTAGTTCTCACCCGGCCCAGGGCTCATGTCGTTACTTGCAAGCGGCATATAACTCGTCCAGCCTGCGTTCGGAGAACCTCCGATAACGAAAGAAATATTGAAAAGCATCGCCCCTACAAAGAACGTCCAGAAGCTCAGGTTGTTCAAGTAAGGGAACGCAACGTCGCGGGCACCGATTTGAAGAGGCACAACAACGTTGATAAGACCGATTAAGAACGGCATCGCCATGAAGATGATCATGATTGTACCGTGAGTTGTAAAAATTTCATTATAGTGGTTTGAGTCTAAAAAACTGTTATTCGGAAGCGCTAGCTGGGCACGCATCATCAGACCGTCGACACCGCCACGGAATAACATAATTACAGCAGATATAATATACATGATTCCGAGTTTTTTATGGTCAACAGTAGTTATCCATTCAGACCACAGCCATTTCCACTTTTTGAAGTAAGTCAGAACAAAAATAATGGCAATGGTTGAAAGCGCAATGGAAACTTGTGCGCCCAGAATTAATGGGTCACCAGTTACGAAAAATTCGTCCCATTTGAATTTCATGCAGGCTTCCTCCTTTCCTGATCAATATCATTCTTCTGTATCATCAGACTTCTTAAATTCGTTTTTCTTTACGTTTTCAAACGGATCTGTTTTAGAATGCGGTGAAACGGCTTGATAGCCAAGGCGTTTGCGCGCCTCCATCGCGTACTCAGCGTCTTGTCCGTGATCAACGTATTTCAAGTGAGTAGAAGAGAACGTTAATTCGTCCACATTTTCAGGAAGCATCAATTCATCATACTTCTCTTTTGTCAGCTTAGGAGCCTCGTTCTGAGTCTTTTTCACCCAGCTGTTAAAGTCTTTTTCTGTGACTGCATTCACATCAAACTCTTGGTCTGCAAAATGTTCACCTGTGAAGTTCGCGTTGCGGCCTTCGTAAGTACCCACTTTGTCAGCCTGTAAGTATTGATCCATCAGCATTCCTGCCATCGCATATTTTTGCCCTCCAAGCTGAGGAATCCATAGCGAAGCCATTGAATCTGCAGATGAGATTTTGAACAAGATCGGGCGGTCGACAGGAATGTTTAAGTAGTTGACCGTTTCAATATCCTGTTCAGGGTAGCTAAATACCCATTTCCAGTCTACCGAAGTAGCATAAACAACAAGAGGCTCTTTGTCTTTTGTTGCTTCAGGAGCTTTTTCTAACGAATATATCGTCTGTACTGTTGGCACAGAAAGTGCAATGACGATTAAAATTGGGATCACTGTCCAGACTACTTCTAAAAACGTGTTACCGTGAATTTCTGGGTTATAAGATCCATTATCTTTGCCTTTACGGTCGCGGTATTTTACTAAAATAATGGTAAATAGAACAAAGACGACCCCGACGATAAACAGCATAAATCCGATAGATAACAGGATTAAATCACTTTGCTGTTCAGCTACAGGTCCTTTCGGATCTAGTACTGAAGCATTGCTGCATCCCCCAAGGACGAAAACCACAGTTAACAGCGCTAATACAAGCAACGGTTTTAATGCTCTGAACAAGAAGATCACCATCCTTCCTATTGATGTAATAAATCTGAAGTGCATACTTCCTCAAAATCTTTTCTCTACTTTGTTATGCTATCAAAAACTTCACTTATTAGCTTTATTTTTTTATAAACTTCATCCCATTTTCGCTTAAATGTCATAAAATCGACAAAAATTGCTCCAACTTTATTCACATCTATCGCTTAAGATGAAAAGTTTCTAGTTATTTCCGCATATAAAGTAAAGAAAGATGATGAAGAACTAATTCTGACAAATTAAGGTTTACCACAATAAAAAACTTAGGTCAATCAAAAATTTCATTTTGTTAAACTTTCTAGATAGGAATTATTTTTTCCTCGTCTAGCATCTTTTCACACGGTTACCATTTTAACGCATCAAATATTGAAAGAAAAGGCGCAATGAAGAGCCAATATGCTCTGAATTGTCCGTATTTTTTTATGAGAGCATCCAGTTGTTTATCTTATACAAAAAAGAGGAATGATATAAGCAAATAAATAAAAAATAGGATGTGTTGCATGATGAGTTTTCTTATTTCACTTATCGTCGCTATTATTATCGGATGGCTTGGAAGCCTGTTTGTAAAAGGAGATATGCCCGGAGGAATTATCGGGTCTATGATCGCAGGTCTTATAGGCGCCTGGATCGGACACGGGCTGCTTGGAACATGGGGGCCGCACCTAGCCGGATTTGCCATTATTCCAGCGGTAATCGGCGCAGCCATTGTTGTCTTTCTAGTAAGCCTGTTAACCAGAAAAAGAGGATAAAAGCAGCAGCACCCGAAGCGTCAGCGCTTTGGGTGTTTGTTTTGCCATAAAAATCGAAAAAGCCTCAACCCTAGCGGTTGAGGCTTTTGACTGGTTTGGCGCCCAACTGATCGATGAACCTTCTGAAGGCCTGTTTTCCCTCTGCTGTCTGCTTAAATACACCGGCGTGTTCAAGGATGCGCGCGAATACATGTCCCAGCTCTTCTTTTATGACTAGATCTACGTTCTCTTTTGTTATGGTTCTTTTTTCCATCGTCCGAAGAGCCCACTCACTATGCTTTGCAGTGAGCGGATTTTGTTCTAAGGCTGTTTTCGGATCAGCAGAACATAGCGCCGCTGCCGTTTCTTTCATTTCCTCCTGTAAGCGGCCAGGCAATATCGCCAATCCCATGACCTCAATCAGGCCGATATTTTCTTTTTTAATATGGTGGACTTCTTGATGAGGATGAAATATTCCTAATGGATGCTCCTCATCCGTCCGGTTGTTCCTCAGTACGATATCGAGTTCGTACAAGTCTCCCCTGCGCCGCGCAATCGGTGTGACCGTATTATGGGGCGTATCGCCTGTATAGGCGGCAATGCCGGCTTTTTCATCGGAATACGTCTGCCACGTGCGGAAGATATGGTCAGCAGCTTCGGCGACATGACCCGGTTCGTCTCCTTGGAGCCTGAGCACAGACATCGGCCACTTCACTAAGCCCAGCGACACGCCGGGATAATCATTTAATTCATAAACGTCTTCCGCTTCTGCACGTGCCATTGGAAAATCATGCGCGCCGCCTTGGAAATGATCATGGCTTAGGATGCTGCCGCCGACAATCGGCAGATCCGCGTTTGAACCGATAAAATAATGCGGATATTGGCCAAGAAATGACAGCAGCCTTTCAAATGTTTTTTTGCTGATCTCCATCGGTTCATGTTCACCTTTTAAGACAATGCAGTGCTCCGGATAATAGACATATGGCGAGAATTGCAGGAACCATTGTTCGTCCTCAAGGATGACCGGAATGATTCTGTGATTTTGCCGGGCTGGATGATTCACGCTTCCCTCGAAGCCGACATTTTCTTTACACAGCAAACACATCGGATAATTTGTCTGTTCCTGCTCTTTTGCAGCCGCAATCGCTTTCGGGTCCTTTTCAGGCTTTGATAGGTTAATGGTCATTTCCAGCTCGCCATATTCGGTCGGCACCGTCCAATGAACATTTTTGGCGATTCTGTCAGTCCGTATATAATAGACATCCTCTGAATATTGATAGAATTCCTTTGTCGCCTGTTTTGGGCCGTATAATGCTTTTGTCTCTTCAAATTTGCGAATGACCTCGGACGGGGCAGGCACAAAACAGCCCATCAGCTTTGCGCTGAGCAGGTCACGGTACGTATCTGTATCCGCTTCCATTCGGCCGGTTTCGGCAGCCCATTTATAGATGGGAGCTAGCAAGTCCGGCAGGCTTTGTGACTGCTTGATGCTGGTGCTGGAGTTCGGCTCGGGATGTGTGATGCCCAGCGCTTCATAAAGACGGTTTCTCGTATATTCCCGATCCCAGATCGAAATCAATTTTCGTTCCAGGCCATACTCAAGCAGCTGTTCCAGATGTTCAATAATACTCATATGTCACTCCCCCTTTAGTTCTCTCGCTCCCTCTCCGATATCCGCGACATAAAAGTCCGCTCGGAGCCCTGTTTTTTCTTGATATCTGTCTCCAACCTTCTGAATAAAATCATCAACGAACTCATCTTTTACAATGCTGATGGTGCAGCCGCCAAAGCCTGCTCCCGTCATTCTTGATCCAATTACACCTTCGTGATCCCATGCCGCAAACACAAGCTCATCAAGTTCAGGGCATGTTACTTCATAGTCATCCTTCAATGAAAGGTGGGATTCCTTCATTAACTGCCCGATTTCATCTATATTGTTCTCTTTGAACATATGGGCCGTCTTAATAGCACGATGATTTTCGTATACAGCGTGCTTTGCCCGGCGTCTGTTCGTTTCATTTTGGATCAGGCTGGAATGCGCATCGAAATCAGAAGGCTTGATGTCGCCCAGTGCGGCAATATCGAGGCCTTTTTTCAGATCAAGCAATGCATCATTGCATTCTTGGCGTCTCGTATTATAGCTGGAGTCAGCCAATGTCCTTTTTTTGTTCGTGTTCGCGATGACCAGCGCGAGGCCTGAGACATTGAGTTTGCTATATTCATAGTCAAGCGTGTCACAGTTCAGCAGCATCGCATGATGTTTTTTCCCCATTCCAATTGCAAATTGGTCCATAATTCCGCAATTGACGCCGATAAAATGGTTTTCCGCATGCTGCGCCATTTTCACAAGCTCAAGCGCATCTACTTCAGGATGAAAATAACTTTGGAGCACGACCCCCATCAGCAGTTCAATAGAAGCGGAAGACGACAGTCCCGCCCCGTTTGGAATATTCCCTGAAAATACAATGTCAAAGCCATGGGGAACTGCATATCCCCTCTGTTGAAATTCATAAATCACGCCTTTTGGGTAGTTCGCCCAGTCGTCTTCTTTTTGATAGCGAATGTCGTCAAGGCTGCATTCCTTGATGCCTGCGTTTCTAAAGTTATCTGAATACATCCGGACAAGCCCGTCGTTTCTTTCTGCAACAGCAGCATATGTACCCATTGTCAGCGCGCACGGAAAGACATGCCCGCCGTTATAGTCTGTATGTTCTCCAATCAGATTCACTCTTCCAGGTGCGAAAAAAAACCGTAACCCCTCTTTTTCTCCGAATACACTTGCAAATATCCCCTTTAGCTCTTCCCGCATGTGCAATCACCTTTCTGGTTTTTATTTTTTATTCCCCTTATTTCTTCATAGAAAACGGCAGATCATATGCTGCAGTCCTCTCATACCCCTTCTTCTTTTGTTTTTTTAAAGACGAGCCATTTGCTCGCAACATAGTTGACGACAACAATGACCGCGTTGTCGAGTATTTTGGCCAAGGTTTCATTTGTATTGAACTGGCCGACAAGAATGATCATCATGCCTAAATCTATGCCGAGAGACAGGACCCGAACGCTGAAAAAAGCAGTGAGCTCTTTCAGCAGGCTCTGCAGATCATGTGTTTTTTGCTGAAACACATATAATTTATTTGTTATGTAAGCAAACAGCACGGACAAAATCCAAGCGGCAACAGTGGCGGCTTTGTAATCCACATTCATGATCTCTACCAATATATAAAAGCTGGCGATATTCACAATGGTTGTGAAAACCCCCATAATGATATACATAATTATTTCTCTATACTTCACTGATGTTCCTCGCTTTCTGAAAAACTTTTCAAAATTCTTGGCCTCTCGTGCTCTCTGTCTAAAGTAAAAAATACCGAGAGTGCGTCTAAAAAGCTGCGGAAGGTGGCTGGCTGGCCCAATACATATGATTGTTTGATGATTCCGTCGAGGACTGCACATATTATTTTAGCCGTATATTCAGGATCAATACAGGCGTCAATCAGCTTTCTCTCCTTCAGCCACTTAATATATAACACATTTTCTTCCACCCACAATTCGTACAGCCGGACATAGGCCTTGCATTTCTTTAAGACTTTATATGTCGGCATGTTCATGGCAAACGAGGTGATGTCCCACGACGGCTTATTTATGTAATAGGAATAAAGCAGTTCTGCAGCGTGTTTTGCAGCCTCGTCCAATGTCAGCGATTTCACTGACTCCCGCTCCATTTGATCAAGATACCCTATAATGATCTTTTTTTTCATCTGACGTTTTTCGAGAAGGTACAGCAGAAAATCGTCCTTGCTGACAAAATGAACATAAAATGCTCCTTTGCTGTACCCGGCGGCTCTGCTGATATCTTCTACAGAAACCGGATCATACGCTCGGTCAATCAACAAATTCACGCCAGCGTCTATAAAACTTTCAAATGTTGCTTCTCTTTTAATTTGAAATTTGTTTTTTTTCATATTTTTCTCCTGGCGGTAATGATTACCCTTATCTTACACCGGATCAATCTTTAGCGGTATTTATTTCTTTAAACGGTTATGCTATTCGGTTTCCCAGGGGTCATTTTTAATAGGCTAAATGATTTATTTTCATTTACATACTATCCAGTCAGTATTTAATTGTTTATTATTATAAATAAGGTCCATTGGTTATATTAGTCATTTTTTTAGGGAATAGGTAGGTGGTTTTTCCTTCAGTTTGTGAACACCGAGCAACTATGTGTGAAATTTGTTGTACTCGCCTCCATCATCGCGCTGGCTTGTCTTTTATTGCCCGCATGTTGCAGGAAAACATTTTATACAATTGGAGGTTACTATGAAAACTCATGTTAAAAAAGATTTGGACAAAGGTTGGCATATGTTAATTCAAGAAGCTAGATCCATTGGATTAGGCATTCATGATGTGAGGCAGTTTTTAGAATCTGAGACAGCATCAAGAAAGAAAAACCACAAAAAAACCGTCCGGCAAGACTAGTCCGAACAGGCGGATCTATTTACCTCTGGCTTTTCTATCACCTGATCTGAGTTTTCACCATATCCTCTATTCAAAAGCAAATCGCTGCGCTGAGCTTGAGGACAAACGGTGTGTCAGCTAACTACGACAGACAGCCGGTGATGCGATCACCTCTTGGCACATGCATTGTCATAAAGAGGTGATGCGAACATGATAACCGTGCTCTGGTAAACAGCAGCTTTGCTGAGAACAAGCTGCATTCGGTGAGGTTTTGAAAGCAAACTCGTTTATACACGGCCGAGCTTGAAAACCTTCGCCTGTCTTTAGACCACTGTGTTCACCTCTTCACGACTTCCTTCTTTTTTCATCCTCCAGCTATTGTACAACGCATAAATCGGACTTTCAGTACATACCTATTGGTGTACCTTTTTGCTTACGTTTAGCGAATAAAAGGAGGAAAGCCATGTACAAAGCTGATTATAAACAGATTGCTGCAACGCCGTCTTTTCAAGCTTTTTTAAAGCAGAAACGCGCTTTTATTGTTCCTTCTGCGATTTTCTTTTTTGTTTTTTATTTTTCACTCCCTGTTTTGACATCTTATTTCACCTTTTTGAATGCACCGGCCATTGGAGCTGTTTCATGGGCTTGGCTGTTCGCCATCGCCCAATTCGCTATGACCTGGATACTGAGTACTGTGTATTCCCGGAGAGCCGCCCATTTCGATAAGTATGTAAGCGCTTTAAAAGAGGATCTGAAGGGTGAACAGACATGAATATGACTGCTTTTTTATTATTTTTGGCGATTGTTGGCCTGACGCTTATTATCACGTATTTTGCCGCGAAGCGGACGAAAACGACGAGTGAGTTTTATACGGCGGGCGGCGGGCTCACCGGCGTTCAGAATGGACTGGCAATTGCCGGTGACTACATGTCTGCCGCCTCGTTTCTCGGGATTGCCGGAATGATTGCGTTATATGGATTTGATGGCTTCTTTTACAGCATCGGTTTTCTGGTGGCTTATCTCGTTGTCTTGTACATCGTGGCGGAGCCGCTTCGGAATCTTGGAAAGTACACGATGGCAGACATGATTGCCGCTCGCTTTAAAGAAAAGAAAATCCGCGGTGTCGCGGCTCTCAATACCATTGCCATCTCTACTTTTTATATGATCGCCCAGCTCGTGGGGGCGGGCGCGCTGATCAAACTGCTTCTAGGGCTGGATTATACCGCGGCTGTCCTCATCGTCGGAGTGCTGATGACCATTTATGTCGTGTTTGGCGGCATGATCGCGACAAGCTGGGTTCAAATTATTAAAGCTGTTTTGCTGATGGCCGGCACACTCGTGATTTCGATTATCGTGTTTTCGAAATTCGGCTTTAGCCTTAATACCATGTTTGAACAGATGAAAACGGCTACTCCGCTTGGCGCTGATTTTTTGAACCCCGGAAATAAATACAAGGTGCCGCTTGAGACCTTGTCGTTAAACTTGGCACTCGTGCTGGGAACCGCCGGGCTTCCGCATATATTGATCCGGTTTTATACCGTTAAGGATGCCAAGACGGCCCGTACATCCGTTGTGTCAGCGACATGGATTATCGGTGTGTTTTACATTATGACGGTATTTCTCGGCTTTGGTGCCGCGGCATTTGTCGGTTTTGACGCGATTACGGCGGCTGATCAAGCGGGAAATATGGCGGCTCCGCTTTTAGCAAAAGCGCTCGGAGGAGACTTTCTGTTCGCGTTTGTATCAGCCATCGCCTTTGCCACCATTTTGGCTGTCGTGACAGGGTTGGTGCTGTCTGCCGCCTCAGCATTTGCCCATGATATTTACAGCCAGATCATCAGAAAGGGAGAAGCAACTGAAAAAGAACAAATGAAAGCGGCCAGATGGGCTTCTGTCGCCGTGTCAGTGCTCTCGATTCTCCTTGCGATTTTTGCACAATCCTTAAATGTGGCGTTCCTTGTTGCACTCGCGTTTGCGGTAGCCGCCAGCGCAAACCTTCCGCTGATTGTGTTTACAGTCTTCTGGAAACGATTCAATGCCTCAGGCGCTTTATGGGGCAGCCTGACAGGCCTGATCAGCGCGCTTGTGCTGGTATCGATGAGCCCTAGTGTGTGGGACCCGGCCGGAGGTGCTATTTTTACCGGTGATCCGCTCATTCCGCTATCTAATCCAGGAATTATTTCCATCCCGCTCGGCTTTCTCGGCGCGTGGCTCGGAACGGTGCTGTCGTCTGATAAAACAATTGATGAAGATACGTTTGCAGAAATTCAGGTGAAGGCGCATACTGGCGTCCATATGGAACAGGAATAAAAAAAGCTCTCTTTATCGAGAGCTTTTTCCTTACTTTTTCTTCTGCTCGTCAGAAATCGCTTTTTCAAATACATCCTTGCCGGCAGCACCCGGAATTACAGTGTCACCGATAATAAAGGTTGGAACGGCTGTGATGTCAGCCTCTTCATAGGCGTGCTTCAAGGCTTGGCGCTGCACGTCCTGATATGTTCTTGTTTCCAGTGCTGATTTGAATGATGCACCGTCTAATCCCACTTCCTCGGCGAGCTTCGTCAAGATGTCAATATCGCCGATATTTTGGTCCTCCTGGAAAAATGCCTGAAAGACACGGGTGTTGTATTCATGTCCTTTATTGTATTCCTTCGCAAAATGGAAGCCTTCAAACGCGAGGTCTGTATACGGATGGGGCGAGACGTTTGGAAAATTGATCTCGACTCCTAATTTCTCCGCCATTGGCTGAATTGATGTCTGCCACATGTACTGTTTAGAAGGATCATTGACCGGATCAAGCTGAGGAGATGGGCTTGGGCGCAGTTCAAACGGCATCCACTCGACTTCAACATCCTTTCCTTTTATCGCTTCTTCAAAAGCGGCTTTTCCAACAAAACAAAATGGGCAGACGTAATCTGAATAAACTTTAATGTGTACTGTCATGATAATCTCCTTTCATACTAAATTGATTTTAAACTGTAACAATTAAAGTTACAACTGTTTTTTAATAAAGAAGCCGATTTAGGCTTCTTTCAGATTGATGACAAAATCCTAAAAAGTTTTAGGATTTTGTCATCCTTTCAGCGTGATTGAAAACCCTTGAAGTCTAGGAAAGCCGAGCATTGGAGCGGAGCGAATGCTCTAATTCGTGAGCACCAACGCACAGGCTTGACAACGAATGCGAGGGTTTGTCGACACGCTGAAAGAAGCCTGTAAAGGCTTCTTTTATGATTCCAGCAAACGCTGGGCAATATATTCTCCTTTTTTGCAGCCGCCTGGGCATGCGTATAAAGCAGAACCGATTGTTTGTGTATATTCGTTTAACGCATCCTTTGCTGAAAGAGCCTTCAGCATCGGGATAAACTGATTGTCGGGATTTTTTTGAAAACTGATAAACAGGAGACCTGCATCCATATAGCCGGTTTTCGGATCAAGTCCTTCTGTGTAAGAGAAAGCTCTTCGCAAAATTTGTTTCCCAGTAGATTTCGCTAGACTGACGTGTGAATTAGACGGAATTTGATTCAGCTTCACGGGATCTGTTTCCTTTTTCTGCCCAAAAGGCGCCCCCGAGCTTTTTCTGCGGCCGAAGGTATCCTCTTGGTCCTTGAGGGAAGAGCGGTCCCATACCTCAAGGAACATTTTGATTTTCCGAAAAGCCATATAGGTGCCGCCCGTCATCCAGTCAGGCTCACCAGACTGAATCCACACGATCGAGTTCATCAACGTGTCATCCTTCGTGCTCTGGTTGCCTGTTCCATCTTTAAACCCGAAGAGGTTGCGCGGTGTTTCACCATTTTTTCCACCGCTTAAAAAGCCTTTGTTCACAAAACGGACCTCACAAGTGCCGACCGCTTGATTTAGCAGGTTACGCAGCGCGTGAAACGCCACTTGCTCGTCGTCTGCACACACTTGAATGCAGATGTCCCCGCCTCCCTGCTTTTCATCCAGGTTGTCATTGGGCATCGCTGGAAGAGCGGCTAGGTGCTTCGGTTTTTTGCTTTTCAGTCCGAAGCGGTCCTTTCCGTCTTTTTCAAAAAAGCCAGGCCCGAATCCGAATGTGACCGTTAAGTTGGAAGGGGATAAATCAGCAGACTCACCTGTATCCTGCGGCGGCAGATACTGATTTCTCTGCTCCGCTGACATTTTCTTGCCAGACGTCAGCATCTGTGTGAGACTTGTCCAGTTTCTAAATAACGTAATGATGTCGCTTTTGTCTTTTGCTGTTACATCCAGTGCAGCAAAATAGACATACGTCTGATGGGCAGTTGTGATTCCGGCCTGATGCTTTCCGTAAAACGGAACAATCTGCTCCTCCTCTTTTTCATCCTTTTTCGATGGCTTAGCCGCAGTCTGAACAAGCGGAGCGAGACCGCCGAGACCGCTGGCACCGATCGCAACGGCTGCCCCCGCCATCGCTCCCCATTTTAAAATGTCCCGTCTGTGAATTTGTTCTGGCTTTTTCTGTTCATCGCTCATGATGTTACAAAACTCCTTTTATAGCACATTCGCAATCTTCGACATGGTTTCAGAAAGAGTCGTCAGCTTAGTGCTCAGCTCTCTGATTTGCTTTTCACTTAATTTATCATAAGACGTATAGGACTGATCATTTGTTTTGTATTTTGCCATTAAAACTTCAAATTCGCTGAACTCCGTATCCAGTTTTTCCGTCAAGTCGGAGTGATCTTTTACAAGCGCGCTTTTCACTGTTTGATAAACGGCTTCGGAGCCTTCCACATTTGCCATAAGGTCAACTAAATCAATTCGTGAGTAGCGCTCTTCTTCTCCCGTGATTTTCGAAATTCCGGCTTCGTTCAGAAGCTCCATCGCGCCTGCAACAATTTGTTCAGGTGTTAATTTCAGTGATTGAATTGAACCGTCAAGCTCTTTTACATCCTTGAGAAGCTGGTCAGCTGTTGCCTTTTCCCCGGAAATATCTTGATCCTTCCAAATGGCCTTCTCAAGCTTATGGAAGCCTGTCCATTTGTCTCCTTCTTCAACATCGTTTTCTCGTGCGTCAATTTTCGGATCAAGATCTCCGAGGCTTTCAGCGATCGGTTCGATTCGCTCGTAATAAACACGCGCTTTCGCATATAACGTTTTGGACTTTTCGATATCGCCGGATTTCACAGCACCCGTAAATGCTTCAGTCGCTTTGACAAGCTGGTCACTCTGCTCTTTGACATAGCCTTTATACTCATCCGCTGCTTTTGCCAGCTGATCGCTAGCCTTTTTGCCGCTCTTCTTCGCTTCTGTCAGGTCTTCTAAGGATGCTTTCAATGACTCGGATTCTGTCTTGATTTTTCCTGCATCCGGTTTGTCTTTTTGCGCTTCTGTGTAGATTGGCTGAAGATGCTTTTCGATTTCTGTATATTCGAATGGATAGTCGCTGCGAATATCGTTTTCAAAGGAAAGCCAGTAGCTGTTTAACTCTTTCCCCTTCTTTTCAATCTCTTTTTGGTCTCCTTTTTCCACTGAGTCATTCAGCTTAGAAATGATGGTTTCCATTTTATTTACGGATGCGGTGATTTCTTTAGTGACCCCGCTTTTTTCAGATGAAGCTTTTTCTTTGGTTGAAGATGTGTCATTGGCTCCGCAGCCTGCGCACAGCGCAAGGATGCATCCGGCTGATACAGCGATTTTTGTGAAATTCATTTTGTCAGTTCCTTTCCGTTTGTAAAATGTTTTGCCGCTTCTGAAACAAGCGCAATCAGTAAAAAGAGTAAAATCAACATTTGCGGAATCGTGCTGTACACAGACGGATAAATTCCTAGCACCGATACAGACGGCAGCCAGCTTTCTGCATCAGACGGAAGAATGCCCGCCAGTTGAAGGCTGTGAACGCCGGTTCCGAGAAATTTCACGCACATATACAGGACAACCGCCATTGATAGAAGAAAAAACGGCTTCAATGGAATGCGCATTCCGAGCTTGATCATCAGAACACCGACGATGACGAGAACGATAAGCCCTGCGGCAGTTCCGCCGATCAGTTCAGTGAGCGGGAGCTTCCCGACAAGCCCGATGAAAAAGATGACCGTTTCGAGACCTTCTCTTACAACTGCCAGAAATGCAATGAGCGCAAAGGAAAGCAGGCTTCGTTTTTTTAGTGCCTGTGACTTCTGGATATTGATTTTTTCTCTCCATTTATCCATTGAGGCGTTTCTGTGCAGCCACACCCCGACATACAAAAGCATGACAGCGGACAGTACGCCGGTAACGCCGCCAAGCAAGAAATTGTTTTCTCCGAATACACTGGAGGAGAACAGAACCGTGACACCGATGCCGGCTGCTAAGGAAACAGCCATGCCGGCGGACGCCCCGCCCCAGATCCATGTCGAGGAACGCGTAACCCGCGCTTTTTTTGTCATGGTTAATAGCGCTCCGATGACAAGGAGGGCCTCCATTCCTTCACGAACCGGGATCAGCGCCGCATCCCACCAGCTGTAGCTGCTTGAAGCGATCGGCTCGAGCAATTGAATCATTTCGTCAATTTGCTTTGATACCTTTTCAGGATGGCTGCCGATCTCCGCCTTCATCAGCGCCAGATTTTCCTCCGATGTCGTATAGGCTTCTTTCGATTGGGACACGACATCTCCCTCAACAGCGAGCCAGGATGTAACTAAATTGTCGATTGCGGATGACGCTTCATCCAATTGTTTTTTTTCTATGAACTGTTTTGTGTCTTTCAAGCTTTGTATATAGGCTGTTAAGGACGCCCTTGATTGACCTGAGGATGTCTTTTTCAGCACGACAGCCTGCTGATAGGTTTCTAAATGAGACGCAAGCTCTTCAAGCTGTGTTTTGAGCTTACGTGCGTCTTGATTGATAAAAGAAAGAGAAATCATCGCGATATTCGCGTCCATTTCACTGTGAGAAGAAAGGTTTTCTTTCTTAATAGAAGGTTCTTCTTTTTTCCACTTCGCCTTGAAGGTGTCAAACGTTTGTTGTGCCGAATCCATATCCCCGTCTTTTACGGATTTGATCATTTGCTTGTTTAATTGAATTAATGCGGCGATCGGATCATCTTCCGCATGTGCCGCAGAACCGAAAACCATCAACAAGCTGAATAGAATAAGTGCCAGCCCCCGAGCCATCATGTTCCTCCTATAATTGAAAATGATTATCATTGTATAACATAATCATAGCCAGTTCCTGTCCTTTGTCAATTAAAATTTGAAGGTCTGAAAACCTTGATGGACAGCAAAAAAGCTGTCCTTTTACAGAACAGCCCTTTGAAGGAAAATGAACGATTATCTTCCTGTTTTATACGTTTGAATTTCCTCACGAAACTTGCGTGCAGCACTCTCAGGATCCTCCGCCTGACTGATGGCGCTGATCATACTGACGCCATCGGCCCCCGCTTGGATAACAGGTGCGGCATTATCTATTGTGATTCCGCCGATGCCGACAATTGGAATGCTGATGCCTTGGCGGCGCACTGCTTCGATAAGAGATACACCCTGTACCGCTCTCGTATCTTTTTTCGTTTCAGTCGGATAGATCGGCCCAAGCCCGACATAATCCGCTCCGTCTTCTTCGGCTTGCTTCACCTCAGACATCGTATGGGCAGAAACGCCGAGAATCATATCACCTATGGCAGCTCTTACCTCTTTCGCATTTGCGTCTTCCTGGCCGATGTGGATACCATCAGCTTTCAGATTCAGAGCCAATTCCACATCATCATTGACAATGAACGGAACACCAGCTTCACGGCAAGCTGCCTGCGCTTTTTCAGCAAATTTAATCCGAGCCTCTCCTGTCAGCGCATCCCCGCCTTTTTCACGGAACTGGTACAGGGTGGCACCGCCTTTTAACGCTTTTTGTACAACTGTAACAGGATCGGCTTTCGTATTGTTTGACCCCATAATGAAGTATACAGATAATAACTCTTTCATCATTTCCCGAGAAATACGAGTCATGAGACAGTCACCCTTTCTATAGTCGCCCATTCTTGGACGTCTTGTTCAGTAACAGTTGAAAGCTTGTTCAGCAATTCAATCTGAAAGCTTCCAGGGCCTTTGTCAGCCGTCTGCTGTGCGGCAAGCTGAGCGGCGACCCCATACGAAGAAATGGCCGCAATAGCAGCAAACAATGGATTTTCTTCCACAGCGCAAAACGCACCGACGACGGAAGTCAGCAGGCAACCGGCGCCTGTCACTTTTGTCAGCAGCTTGTGGCCGTTATGAAGGGTGTATACATGTGACGTGTCGGCTATGACATCAACTTCACCAGTTATCGCAATGACCGTGTTTAGCTTTTGTGCCGCCTGCTGAGCCAGCCGGATGATGTCGCCTCCACCTTCACCCGCATCAACACCTTTGATCAGCCAATCGGTCACGCCGACGGTATGGGCAATTTCCGCCGCATTTCCTCTGATTGCAGCAAGGCGCACCTCACGAATGATGTCACGTGCCGATTCAGTGCGGAACGGTGTTGCTCCGGCACCGACAGGATCAAGAATGACGGGAACGCCATGTTCATTAGCTGATTTTCCCGCGATGATCATCGCTTCGACTGACTCCTTGCTCAGTGTTCCGATATTTAAAACGAGTGCACCCGCAATTTTCGCCATATCGGCGACCTCTTCTTTTGCGTACGCCATAACGGGCGATGCGCCGAGCGCGAGCAGGCCGTTTGCTGTGAAATTCGTTACGACATTGTTGGTTATGCTATGCACCAGTGGGCTATGCCGGCGGACAGCCGTAAGACATTTTGCTGCTGATTGTGCATCCATATTTGCATCATCCTTTACTATCTTTTTTCGGGTCCCATAAATACGATTTCGTATGTTCGAGCCAAGCTCTGGCGGCAAACGACAAGTACCTGTCCTTTCTCCAAATAATGGCGAGGTGCCAAGGGATGACCGGATCGACAAGCGGAATGACTTTCACTTTTTCCGGGTCAAGGCCGCGGCAGATCCGTTCCGGCAAAAGCCCGATCCCAAGGTTGGCGGATACCATCTCACTAATAAAATCCCATTGTGATGTTTCATAAATGATATGGGGCCGGAACCCAGCCTTGATACATTCCGTCATAATTCGGTTGTGCAGGACAAAATCCTCTCTGAAGAAAATAAAAGGCTCGTCCTTCAACTCACGCAGCTGACATTCTTTCTCATCAGCCAGCCGGTGGGAAGGGTGAACGACAAGCATTAAGGTTTCTTTTACGATTGTAAACGAATGAAAGATATCTTCGTTTGCGGGAAGGACCACAACGCCGATATCAAGAGAGCCGTCCCCGACACCTTCTTGGACTTTTATAGAACCGTCTTCGACTAGCTGAAAGGTGACATTCGGATAGTTTTCACGGAAATCGCCGAGCACTCTGGGGAAAAACCCCGATCCGATCATCGGCGGCAGTCCAATCCGTACGTGCCCTTTCTTGACTTCCATAATATCATTTAATTCTGACGTCAGGTTTTGAAATGATTTAATGATTTCCTGCGCCTGCACATACATGCTATGACCGGCATCAGTCAGTTCCACCTGCCTGCCGTTTCGGTAAAACAGTTCAATTCCGAGCTCTTCTTCTAAATTTTTGATCATTTTTGATATCGTCGGCTGAGAAACATAAAGGGATTGGGAAGCCTTCGTAAAACTTTTTAAACGGGCGACTTCCAAGAAATATGTTAAATGGCGGATATCCATGCGCTTCACCCTTTCTATAGACAAAAGGAATACTTCTTATTCTTAATATATATTTTACCTATAGAGAGACCTTATGTACAATAAGTATATAAGGGAGGCATCAATATGAAAAAACTGTTGCTAACCGTTATTCAAATCGCTCTGTTATTTATATTTGCTCGGCTGATTAATTGGGTGACAGCCCTTCTTCATATAAATATTCCCGGCAGTATAATAGGGATTGTGATTCTTTTCACATTATTGCACTTTAACATTATCAAGCTTGAATGGATCGAGCTTGGTGCAGCGTGGCTTCTCGGGGAGCTGCTTTTATTTTTTATCCCGTCTGCCGTCGGAGTGATTGAATACGGAGACATTATGTCGAAATTTGGTGTCAGCATTCTGCTTGTTGTCATCATCAGCACGTTTGTCGTGATGGTGTCTACAGGAACGCTTACACAACTCATCGCAAAGAGAAAGGAGAAAAAGCATACGTGTTCATCGGAATTGTAAGTTTGTTTTTAACGGTTTTGGTGTATTTAGGAGCAAAAAAGGTATATCAACGCTTTCCGCGTGTTTATACGTCGCCGCTATTGGTGACGCCCGCTGTATTAGTCGGTCTGCTGCTGCTGGTGAATGTCCCGTACGAGTCCTATAATCTCGGCGGCGGATTGCTGACCGATATGCTACAGCCGGCCACCGTGGCATTCGCGATCCCGTTATATAAATATTTCCCTGTTTTAAAGAAATACGCAGTGGAAATTATTTTGAATGTGGCCGTCGGTTCATGCATCGCGATTATTTCTACCGCTCTTATTGCGAAATGGCTTCACCTCGGCACCGGCTTAATTGACAGCCTCGTCCCAAGATCAGTGACAACGCCGATCGCGATGAACGTATCTGAAATGATCGGCGGTATGCCTGCCGTCACAGCCGTGTTTGTGATTTTAACCGCTTTGCTCGGCACAGTGATCGGCCCGATGGTCATCCGTTATTTCCGCATTGATAACGAAATTGCGCGGGGCGTGCTGCTTGGCACAAGCGCGCACGGAGCGGGAACGTCAAAGGCATTTGAGCTCAGCTCTGTGTCCGGCACGATTTCCAGCGTGTCGATGATCTTAGCTGCGATTATGACGCTTTGCGCGGCGCCGTTTTTGCTTTCATTTATGTAAAAAACTGTCCTCTCGAGGGCAGTTTTTTTTATGTGCTTCCCCTTATTGAAAAGCTGGCGAATTCCAATATAATGTATTTGTGGATACCAAAGGAGGCACCCTGATGCACAACTTGCAGGTGAGGCGGCATTATGCCGCGTTAAAAGGATTTTATTTGTTTGCTTTTCTCGGTACGGGCAGCATAATTCCCTTACTCAGTATGTATTTAACGAAGGAACAGCATTTAAGCGGATCACAGGTCGGCTTGATCATGTCACTGGGCCCGATTGTGATGATTTTCTTTCAGCCGTTTTGGGGCATGCTGAGCGACTATACGCAAAAAACGAAAGGCCTGCTGGCGGTTTGCACATCAATCACAGGCATCATTGGATTAGCCTATATTGCATTTGACAGTTTCCCTCTGTTTATTTTGATTGCGGCCTGTTTTGCAGCCTTTCAAAGCACGATTATTCCACTTTCGGACAGCATTTCACTAAGGTACACACAAGAAACAAACGGCAACTACGGCGGAATCCGCCTGTTTGGTTCTCTCGGCTTCGGTGTCGCGGTGTTTGCCATGGGACAGGTGACGAACCAGCTGTACCCCATTCACGTGATCTTTATCTTTGGCTGTGCCTTTCTGTGCATTGCTGCCATATTGGCTTCACAAGTGCCCGGCCAGCAGAAAACAACAAAGGTCAATATCCGCAAAGGATTCCGGGAGCTTATCAGCAACAAAACTTTCCTCATCTTTATGATCATCACCTTTACGACATTTGCTCCAAACTTAGCGAACAATACGTATTTCAGTCTTTTTCTGGACAAAAGCGGCGCGTCACTTTCCGCTATCGGCATTTTATTTTTCATCGGTGTCATTTCAGAAATTCCATTTATGAGATTCGCCCAAACATTTATAGATAAAATGGGGCTGCTCAACGTCATTATGCTGTCAGGCGGAGTCTCATTATTCAGGTGGGCGCTCTATTTCACGGCGCCTTCACTATGGATCATTTATGCGACGGTCTTTCTTCAGGGAGTGGCCATCGGTTTATTTATCCCGGCGGCGCTTCAATATGTGAAAAAGATTACCCCAAGACACGTTGAAGCGACGGCGCTGACCATGTACGCCGCCATTGGCAACGGGTTCGGCAACTGGTTCTGCACATTTGCAGGCGGGTACATTTTTGACTACGTGTCGATCTTCGCAGTCTACTTGCTTTTTGGCATTCTGAGCATAGCAGGCTTTGGCCTGACATTATATTTAATGAAGGCTGAAAAAAACAAACATACACTTCATCAGCCGGCTGTTACTTTTAAACCATAATGACTATAATGAACAAAAGAAAGGATGTGCGTTATGAACGGGCAAGAGCGAAACAGCATTTCGAAAGGGTTGCAGGTTGATATTGTATTGAAAGCAGATCAAAAAACAGGAAAACTGACGAGAGGGACAGTGAAGGATATTTTGACGAAATCAAACTTTCATCCGCATGGCATTAAAGTCCGTCTTGAAGATGGCCGCATCGGCCGCGACCAGCAGATCGTTTCTACATAAAAAAAAGCTGCCCCTGAACAGGGCAGCTTTTTCATTTATTTTTTCTGCAGAAGGACCACTTTCAGGTAGTTGCCTTCCGGAAATGCCGAAATCGTTTTGAAATCCTCCGGCAGCGTAAATTCCTCAATGATCGTGTAGCGTTCATTTGTTTCTTTAAAGGCGGCATCAATAAAGCCTTTGAACTTCTTCATGCCAAAGGCGCTGCTGTTTGTAGAGGCAACAATGACACCCTTGTCAGCAGTGATGGCGATCGTTTCCTTCAGCAGGTTTTTATAATCCTTGGCCGCGCTGAAGGTGCGTTTTTTTGTGCGCGCAAAGGAAGGCGGATCTAGAATAATCAGATCAAAGCGCAAATCCTTTTTTGCAGCATATGAAAAATAGTTAAAAACGTCCATCACTTTAATGTCGTGCGCTTCGTAATCCAGCTTGTTCACGCTGAATTGCTCGATCGTTTTGGCAAGACTTCGATTTGCCACGTCGACGCTTGTTGTTTTCTCCGCTCCGCCAAGCGCCGCCGCCACGGAGAATGCACCCGTATAAGAAAACGTATTTAAAACGGTTTTCCCTTTTGCATAGCGGTCTCTGATCGCCTTGCGCACATGTCTCTGATCCAAAAAGATGCCCGTCATGGCGCCTTCATTCAGATCCACCGCGTATTGAATGCCATTCTCTTGGATGATGATCGGGAACTCGCCCCTTCTCCCTTTCACGAAGTCATCATCTTCAACGTATTGTCCAGCCGTGTCGAAGCGTTTCTTCTCGTAAATCGCTTTATAATCAAGATCCATCTCATCCAATGCGGAAATCAGCATGTCTTTAAAGGTGTAAATTCCCTTGCTGTACCATTGAATCAGCAGGTAGCCGTCATAATAGTCGATGGTGACGCCGCCGACACCGTCACCCTCACCGTTGAACAGGCGGAAAGCTGTTGTATCTTGAGCCTCAAATAGTTTGGCGCGCGCTTGGGCCGCTTTTGTTAATTTGCTGAGAAAAAATGCTTGGTCAATCTGTTCATGTTTATTGCGGGTAAGCGTCCAGCCAACCCCTTTGTTTTGCAGGCCGTAATAGCCCCGCGCGAGAAACTCGCCGCCGCTCTCAGACACGATATCAACGAGGTCTCCTTCTTTCATGTGCCCCGCACTCCCTGCGAGAGCTTCTTTTTCAATAAGGGGATAGCCTTTTTTTATTTTGGCAGCGTGTGCTTTTTTTAGGGTGAGTAGCTTCATATATGTCGTCCTCTTTCCGTTTGCTTTCTCTTATGGTACCACAAAACGCCAAGATGTCTGCATTGACAGAAAGGAAAGGTTTTTCTACGATAGACAAAAAGAGTTACGAGGAGGAGCAGCATGGCAAAACGAATTGACCATACAGGCATCATGGTAAGAGATATTAACGCGTCCATCACATTTTATGAAGAGGTACTAGGCATGAAATTGAAGGATCGCATCACTCACACGAACGGTGTAATCGAGCTTGCTTTTCTTGGCTTTGAAGACGGCCCGGAAACAGAAATTGAACTGATTCAAGGCTACAGCAGCGAGCTTCCCGCTGAAGGAAAAGTGCACCACATTGCCCTGCTGACGGATGACATCGCGGCTGAATATACAAAAGCGGAAAAAATGAACGCAAAATTTATCGACGAGGAGATCACAACACTTCCAAACGGATACCGTTATTTCTATATCGAAGGCCCTGACGGTGAGTGGATTGAGTTCTTTCAGCGGTAAAAATAAAGAACGTACATTTTGTGATGTACGTTCTTTTTTATCTATACCAACTGATATACGTTGACTCATCGCAAATCATAGCTTCCCAGCCCATACGCTCAACCAATTCATGGATGTTTTTATCTTTGGCTAAAAAGACATTAATGAATGAGTCATATACACTCATAAACACAAAATCCATTTTCTCATCAGTTAAAACGAGCTCTGTTGCGGCTTCATCAAGAACCGTCCGCAAGTTGGCTTCAGTTATGTCCAAAACGCCGCGGTTTTCCACAATCGGTTCTGCGTAATAAAACCGATTGGATCCGTTCGCACCTAATACCTTTACCAAACTCGGAATATGAAAATTTGAAATATGATCCTCACTGGGATAATAGAGGTCTCCATTTATGTTTTCATGTAACACCTCAGCCAAATCCTCTCTCGCGAACTCGTCCCTTAAAGCGCCTATCGACGTCATTAAAGCCAGCGCCAGCTCAGCATGTGTTTGAAAGCCGCAAGAAGACATAACCTTCTTCCAGGAAACAGCCTTGCCTATTCCTCTTATTTCATTATCGTTTGGATAAATATGTTCATAATCATTTTTTCTTTTTGCATTCTCCCATCCTTCAGGCATTTGGATAAAAGGAGAAAAGATAAGAGCAGCAGATGAGTATTCAACTGGTACTTGTTGTAAGATTGGTGATTCGTCATCTAACCATATATAATCTAGCATGCGCACCTCCTTTACATATTCTAACATTCCTTTCGTTTGAAAGAGATGATCAGCCCTATGACAGGCTGATCATCTATCACATCACATTTTTATCCCCAGATTCAACCGCACTCTCTTCCCGCCATTTTTGATGATCCCATATTCTGAAAAACGGATAGTAGATAGCACAGGTGATCAGCAGATTTACCAGCTGCATAACTGCGCCCGACACCTTTCCGCCTGTCGCCAGGTAACCTGATATGAGCGGCGGCATCGTCCATGGCACCGCGATTCCGGCCGGTCTTGCCACCAGCCCGGTGCTCATGCCGATATAAGTCGCGGTAATCGTGAGGAGCGGTGCGATGATAAATGGGACAATAAGGAGGGGATTCATGACAATCGGCATGCCGAAAATGATCGGCTCGTTGATATTAAATAGCGCAGGGCCGATTCCTAATCGTCCAAGCTGCTTCATTTGTTTGCTGCGGGAGCGCACAAGCATCGTCAGGACAAGCGCCAGCGTCGCCCCGCTTCCGCCGACATTGATCCAAATTTGAAAAAACTGAGTCGTAAAAATACTCGGCAGCGCCTCGCCTGCTTGGAAGGCGAGACGGTTGGCATCCATCGCGCCGTACCAAATCGGCGCCATGATTCCGCCAATGATGGAAGCCCCGTGAATCCCGCACGACCAAAGCAGCATCTGCACAAATTCAGCGATCAGGCTTCCGCCGAGACTGCCGCCAAGGATGGAAAGCGGTGTGCCAAGCAGGTCTCCTACGACATTGTGCAGACTCTGAAAAGGTGTCATTTCAATCAGAAGACGCGCCAGCCATACGAGAAGCACAATGATAAAGCCGGGAATCAGCGCGACAAATGATTTGCTTACCGCAGGCGGCACACCGTCTGGCATTTTGAAGACGATATTTTTTTGAATAATGTACCGATAGATTTCGGTTGAAAACAAGGCGATCAGCATGGCGACAAATAAGCCCTTGCTGCCGAGCAGCGTGATCGGGATTCCGCCCCCTACCATGATGGACTCCGTTGAGCCATGCGGTGTAAACGGCACCTCAAACGGTGTTGCCAGCAGAAATGCGGCAATTGAAATCGCTCCGGCAGAAAGGGCATCGACACCATAGCTTTCTGCCAGCCGATAGGCGATCCCAAAAGCGGCAATCATCGCCATAATATCAAACGAAGCGTTAACAGGATATCCGAGCTTATCGGCCCACTCGTTCCCAAACACACTCGCCATGAAATCAGCATACCCCGGAATCGGCAAGCTCGTTAAAATCAAGAAGACAGACCCGATAATAATCAGCGGCATGGTCAGGATAATTCCGTCACGCAAAGCGCTGAGATGCCGCTGCCCGGCAATTTTCCCGGCGACAGGCATTATTTTTTCCTCCATCACCCGAGTGAATGTGCTCATCTTAAAAACCCCCTTTTCTCATTGCTTTGTGAACAACCTCCGCAATGTTTTCTTTATCTTATTTTGAAAACGCTTACAAATTCATTTGGAAAATTTCCTCTTCATGCGGAAAAAATCTGCATTTTGCTAAACAACCCTGCCCATGAAAAATTTTTTCCTTCTTACTATTAATCTCTCTTTTTTTCTCCGATATATATATCAAACATCATAGAAAAAGGAGATGAATCATGAAAAACATGTCTTGCAAACTTGTTGTATCAGTCACTCTGTTTTTCAGTTTTCTCACCATAGGCCCTCTCGCTCATGCGCAAAACAGCAGCGAGAAAGAGGTTATTGTGGTTTATAAAAACAAGGCCGGAAAGGAAACCATCCTGGACAGTGATGCTGATGTTGAACAGCAGTATAAGCATCTTCCCGCGGTAGCGGTCACAGCAGACCAGGAGACAGTAAAAGAATTAAAGCAGGATCCTGATATTTTGTATGTAGAAAACAACGTATCATTTACCGCAGCAGACAGCACGGATTTCAAAGTGCTGTCAGACGGCACTGACACCTCTGACAACTTTGAGCAATGGAACCTTGAGCCCATTCAGGTGAAACAGGCTTGGAAGGCAGGACTGACAGGAAAAAATATCAAAATTGCCGTCATTGACAGCGGGATCTCCCCCCACGATGACCTGTCGATTGCCGGCGGGTATTCAGCTGTCAGTTATACCTCTTCTTACAAAGATGATAACGGCCACGGAACACATGTCGCAGGGATTATCGGAGCCAAGCATAACGGCTACGGAATTGACGGCATCGCACCGGAAGCACAAATATACGCGGTTAAAGCGCTTGATCAGAACGGCTCGGGGGATCTTCAAAGTCTTCTCCAAGGAATTGACTGGTCGATCGCAAACAGGATGGACATCGTCAATATGAGCCTTGGCACGACGTCAGACAGCAAAATCCTTCATGACGCCGTGAACAAAGCATATGAACAAGGTGTTCTGCTTGTTGCCGCAAGCGGTAACGACGGAAACGGCAAGCCAGTGAATTATCCGGCGGCATACAGCAGTGTCGTTGCGGTTTCAGCAACAAACGAAAAGAATCAGCTTGCCTCCTTTTCAACAACTGGAGATGAAGTTGAATTTTCAGCACCGGGGACAAACATCACAAGCACTTACTTAAACCAGTATTATGCAACGGGAAGCGGAACATCCCAAGCGACACCGCACGCCGCTGCCATGTTTGCCTTGTTAAAACAGCGTGATCCTGCCGAGACAAACGTCCAGCTTCGCGAGGAAATGCGGAAAAACATCGTTGATCTTGGTACCGCAGGCCGCGATCAGCAATTTGGCTACGGCTTAATCCAGTATAAAGCACAGGCAACAGATTCAGCGTACGCGGCAGCAGAGCAAGCGGTGAAAAAAGCGGAACAAACAAAAGCACAAATCGATATCAACAAAGCGCGAGAACTCATCAGCCAGCTGCCGAACTCCGACGCCAAAACTGCCCTGCACAAAAGACTGGATAAAGTACAGTCATACAGAAATGTAAAAGATGCGAAAGACAAAGTCGCAAAGGCAGAAAAATATAAAACACAGCAAACCGTTGACACAGCACAAACTGCCATCAACAAGCTGCCAAACGGAACAGACAAAAAGAACCTTCAAAAACGCTTAGACCAAGTAAAACGATACATCGCGTCAAAGCAAGCGAAAGACAAAGTTGCGAAAGCGGAAAAAAGCAAAAAGAAAACAGATGTGGACAGCGCACAATCAGCAATTGGCAAGCTGCCTGCAAGTTCAGAAAAAACGTCCCTGCAGAAACGCCTTAACAAAGTGAAGAGCACCAATTTGAAGACGGCACAGCAATCCGTATCTGCGGCTGAAAAGAAATCAACTGATGCAAATGCGGCAAAAGCACAATCAGCCGTCAATCAGCTTCAAGCAGGCAAGGACAAAACGGCATTGCAAAAACGGTTAGACAAAGTGAAGAAAAAGGTGGCGGCGGCTGAAGCAAAAAAAGTGGAAACTGCAAAGGCAAAAGTGAAGAAAGCGGAAAAAGACAAAACAAAGAAATCAAAGACATCCGCTCAGTCTGCAGTGAATCAATTAAAAGCATCCAATGAAAAAACAAAGCTGCAAAAACGGCTGAACGCCGTCAAACCGAAAAAGTAACCAAAAACCTTTAAGATTTGCATTCCAAGTCTTAAAGGTTTTTTTCATTCTAAGAACACCACACACAACCTTTTTCCCATCCATTGTACAGGCTTTTCATACTATTGCTATACAGCCATGAACAGCATAAAATGAACGTTATTACAGTTATCACCACATATGGCGGGATTGTGACTGGGCAGGCAGGCAAGACCCAATGATGCAAAGGGAGTATTAATGCCTAAAAAACAGGGCATTTTAACTCTTCTTTTCGTGTTGGGCTCATAACGGCGCCTTGGACAACCCCCTATTCTCATGCTCCGTCGTCGACGCGGGCATTTTTGTCATTTTCAGCCGGTATTTCTCACTTTTTTCATTTTGATTGTCAACTTTTCATTTGATACGATGAACAAGCCGACTTTTCTTCAGCAAAGGAGGTTTTAATTGCTTGCATAAAGAGATTGCAAAAGAATTACTGCTGCTCGCAGGAGGAAAAAACAATATTATCAGCATCAGCCATTGTACGACCCGTCTTCGTTTTGATGTAAAGGACGAGACGAAAATTGATATACATGCCATTGAGAACCTGCAAGGTGTGCAGGGCACCTTTTTCCGCTATGGGCTTTTCCAGATTATCTTCGGAGCAGGCGTCGTCAACAAAATATATAAAGAAGTCGTTCATGTATGGGAGACCGCGCCTTCTGAAGAGCCTGTCCACCAGAAAAAAGCCAGCCGGAAGCTGAACCCTGCCGCAGCTTTTGCGAAAACACTGTCCGATATTTTTGTGCCGATTATTCCGGCAATAACAGCAAGCGGCCTGCTCATGGGGCTGATCGGCATGATTAAGGTGTTTCATTGGTTCGCTGCCGGCAGCCCATGGATTAAAATGCTCGACCTCGTGTCCAGCACAGCCTTTATTTTACTGCCGATTTTAGTCGGCTTCAGTGCTGCACGGCAATTTGGCAGCAACCCATACCTAGGGGCAGTGATTGCAGGGCTTTTGACGCATCCTGATCTGCTGGACCCGTCTATGCTCGGCAGCAAAACCCCGTCTTCTTTAGACATATGGGGGCTTCATATCCCAATGATGGGCTATCAGGGTTCCATGATACCGATTCTTCTTTCCGTTTTTGTCATGAGCAAAATTGAGAAGCTATTAAAATCGATTGTGCCGAAGTCGCTTGATGTCGTGATCATTCCCTTTATTACGGTCATGGTGACAGGGTGCCTCGCGCTGATTGTGATGAATCCCGCCGCGTCCATCATCGGCCAGATCATGACACAATCGATCGTCTATATTTATGATCACGCCGGCATTGCTGCCGGAGCTCTTTTCGGCGGCATCTACTCCACCATCGTCCTATCTGGATTGCATCATAGCTTTTATGCAATTGAGGCAACGCTGCTTGCTAATCCGCATGTCGGTGTCAACTTTTTAGTGCCGATATGGTCGATGGCGAATGTGGCCCAAGGCGGAGCGGGGCTTGCGGTATTCCTCAAAACGAAACAATCAAGCCTGAAGAAAATTGCGCTCCCCGCTTCTCTGACCGCGTTTTTAGGCATTGTTGAGCCGATTGTATTCGGGGTAAATCTCAAATTGATCCGTCCCTTTATCGGAGCAGCCATCGGCGGTGCTATTGGCGGAGCATACGTGGTTGCGGTACAAGTTGTGGCAAATTCCTACGGACTGACAGGCATTCCGATGATTTCAATCGTGCTGCCGTTTGGCGCCGCTAATTTTGTTCATTATATGATCGGTTTCTTGATCGCAGCCGTCTCTGCTTTTATAGCTACATTGTTTCTCGGGTTTAAAGAAGAGACAGAATAACTGGATTTATTCGATTTCATTCATAAAACGGGGGATGAAAGGACAAAAAAGCTATGAAAATTAAAAGAATCTTAAATCATAATGCTATCGTCGTAAAGGATCAAAATGAAGAGAAGATTCTCTTGGGTGCAGGAATTGCGTTTAACAAAAAGAAGAATGATATTGTCGATCCGTCAAAAATAGAAAAAACCTTTATCAGAAAAGATACACCTGACTATAAGCAGTTCGAAGAGATTTTAGAAACATTGCCTGAAGACCACATTCAGATTTCTGAGCAAATTATCTCTCATGCCGAAAAAGAGCTGAACATCAAAATCAACGAGCGCATTCATGTCGCTTTTTCAGACCATCTTTCTTTTGCAATTGAACGCCTGAGCAATGGGATGGTTATCAAAAATCCGCTGCTGAATGAAATCAAAGTCCTTTATCCAAAGGAGTTCCAGATCGGCTTATGGGCCAGAGCACTGATTAAAGATAAACTGGGGATTCACATTCCTGATGATGAAATCGGCAATATCGCCATGCATATCCACACAGCAAGAAACAATGCCGGCGATATGACACAAACGCTTGATATTACAACAATGATCCGTGATATTATCGAGATTATCGAAATTCAACTGTCTATTAATATCGTTGAAGATACCATCTCTTATGAAAGGCTCGTGACCCATCTCCGCTTTGCCATTCAGCATATCAAAGCAGGCGAATCCATTTACGAGCTGGACGCAGAAATGATTGACATCATTAAAGAGAAGTTTAAGGATGCCTTCCTGTGTGCCCTAAGCATCGGCACCTTTGTGAAGAAGGAATACGGCTTTGAGTTTCCTGAAAAAGAATTGTGCTACATCGCCATGCATATTCAGCGGTTCTACCAACGGTCAGTCGCACGCTGAGACAAACAAAAAACGCTTTTGATCATCTCAAAAGCGTTTTTTTATCTGATTTATTGGTTGATCGCCGGATTCCCAATCGTATTCCACTTCGTATAGGACATGTAATGGAAATACTCATCGCGATACGGATGTTTTGTATTGGAGTTCCAAGGCTTTTCTCCGCCGCAGAAGTGCACGATTGCCGGGTTTTCTCTTGTTTCATTATATTGCTTCCGCCCTAACAGAGTCGATGGGGTTTTCAGCTTTAACATGATATAGGTTTGAGCGTTCCAGCGCGGATGAAGTTCATACCACTGATCATACAAGATCGCATTCAGTGCATCTTGGTCATGCAGCACAAGAAAGTCTTCGTCTGGGTGTTCATTGATAAAGTTGATGACTTTTTCTGTGATGTTTTGCTTTCTCCAAGACTCAAAATCAATAATCATGATACCTGAGTTAAAATACTTCCCTGTATCAGTGACGTTCATTTCTTTCAGGCGTTCATGCTGCCCCGCATCCTCAACAGCGGCTACGGTGTATGGCGCAATGTCTAAGTCCCATAGCTTAGAAATATCCTCTAGGACAAGCGCATCACAATCGATGTAAATCATTCGTTTGATGCTTTCATCCTTAATTAAGTCGGGAATCGAAATGCGGTAATACGCGGCTTTTGTAATATGGCTGCTCTCAACCGCATGTTCATACATGTTGGTATCCACTTCTAAAAACTCAATCGGCACTCCGAATTTCAAAGTGGTTTCTTCCAGTCTTTTTTTGTTATCAGGCTTAATTCCGCCATCAATGACGTATAATTTTACCTCTCTCTCCTGATCCATGTTAGTCAATAAAGAAACGAACATCCCACCTAAATGACGAGCATAATTATCATCTGCGCATGATACGATATGCATGATTTCATCTTTCCTCAATGGTATTCATCTCCCTTTTTGTTGTACAAGTTACATACCCTTTTTCAAAAAAATAAACACGTTCTCCGACATTTTTTTAAACAGAATGTGTGATACAACAAAAAAGGTGTCATTTTTTGAAGATGCGATAAAGCCAATAAAGAATGAAAAAGCTTGCGATTGTGATGGCTTCAGCCGAGACGATATACCACGGCCATGGCCCGAGAACATCTAAGAGAGAGGAACCGCCCGGTTTTTTCGTCAAATACATATAATTCGCGCCAAGCCAGCGATCAATCAGAAAAATACAGACGCCGTACACATTAACAAGCAGGACTGTCACCCATAACGAGCGCTGGCCCATTCTGTAGGTGCCAATCACAGCCATCAGCAGACAGGATAAAAACACAGACCCGTGAGAAATAAAAAAGAGGATATATCGGATATGCGGAAATGAAAACATACCGAGGTCAGGAGTGGCAAGAGCCTGAATCGAACTGCCGATGCCGACAAAAAACAAAAACACAAACAGCTTTCTGCTTTTTGTCACTAACATAATAGCTGACAAATACACCGACAGGTCACTAAGCTGGAGAGGCAATGAAGTGCGCACCGACCACCTGTCCGTGGCGACCATCCATATTTGATAGCCGATTTGCGAACCAAGCAAAAGAAACACAAACAGAGAACGCAAAAACCGGCTGGCCCTCGGCTGCTTGACCTCATCTTGGAACAAAAACAACAGAATGGCCAAAAGGGAGATAATCGCTAACGTCACTACATGCTCTGTCGAAAACAGATGAAACGGATCATGCTTATAGTCGGATTGAACATATTTTTGCAAAACTGCACCCCCGTTTTCGGGTTTTTGTTTATTTTGGCGTTGTTTGGGCTTTTTTTATTCAACCGATATATGGGCTTGAAGTTCACACCAGACTCTGTTAAAATTCGTTTCATAGCTAATGATTCTGATAATTTAAGGCAGGCCTAAAAAATGGAACGTTCACATCAACATCAGCAGCTTCGGAAGGAAGAACACGATACACTTTCTAAGCTCAAACAAATGCCCGTCGAGTCACTCAACCTGGAAGCCATTTCGATCGCTACGAATCTGTATCGGTCTGCACAAAGGCTCCGTGTCAAAATGGAGACTGAGGTTCTTTCTACCTATAACCTTTCTTGGACCGCTTTCTCCATTCTTTATGATCTATGGGTATGGGGAGCGCTCGAAACGAGAAAAATCGCTGAGCTGTCAGGGATATCTACAGCTACAGCAAGCAACGTGATCAAAACGCTCGAAAAAAAGAGTTTTTGCCGTAAAAGCATCGACACAAGAGATCGGCGACTCGTGTTTGTCTCAATCACCGATTCCGGCAAACAAGCGATCGAAGAACTCTACCCGGAGTTTCACAAAGGGGAAACAGAGCTCATTGCGGGAATGACGAAGGACGAACAGAAAATATTGACAGGGCTGCTTAGAAAGGTAGCTGACAATCTTCATACAACATAAGCTTTGACGGGAATCCAGTAGCGGTTTGTCTCCCTGTTTCAGAGAGCCGGCGGTAGGTGCGAGCCGGCGCACAGGCAAACGTGAATTACCTCCCCAAGCTTTCTTTGTGAACCTTAGTAGCAAAGAACGGGAAACCGTTATTCGAATGAGCGGAAGACAATGTCTTCAACCAGGGTGGTACCGCGTGCATTGAGCCACGTCCCTTATTGGGATGGGCTCTTTTTTGTGTTTGTAAAAAAGGAGGAAAAATGATGAGAACATTTGAGCAGCTCACAGCGTCACAACAAAAAGAGGTAGAAAGACAGCTTCAGCTATACATGACAGGCGCCCACGAAGTCATACCGCCGGAGGAATTAAAGGCAAAGCTCGTGAAATCAATTTCCACGGGCACGCCGCTTAAAATTAAGCTCGGATTAGATCCGTCTGCACCGGATGTACATTTGGGCCATACGGTTGTGTTAAATAAGCTTCGCCAATTTCAAGAAAACGGCCACATTGTCCAGCTGTTAATTGGGGATTTCACAGGAAAAATTGGTGATCCGACCGGAAAATCGGCAGCCAGAAAGCAACTGACTGATGAAGAAGTTCAGCACAATGCCAAAACCTACTTTGAGCAATTCGGAAAAGTGCTTGATCCAGAAAAAGTCGAGCTTCACTATAACTCAAAATGGCTGAAAACATTGAATCTAGAAGATGTCATTGAATTAGCAGGGAAAATAACGGTAGCCCGCCTGATGGAGCGCGACGACTTTGAAGAACGCATCGCCATGCAAAAACCAATCTCACTGCATGAATTCTTTTACCCATTGATGCAGGGCTATGATTCTGTCGTTCTCGAAAGTGATATTGAATTAGGCGGAACGGATCAGCATTTCAATGTCCTCATGGGACGGCATTTCCAAGAACGATACAACAAAGAAAAACAAGTCGTCATCCTTATGCCGCTCTTGGAAGGCTTGGATGGCGTCGAGAAAATGTCGAAGTCGAAACACAACTACATTGGCATTAACGAACATCCAAACGACATGTACGGAAAAACGATGTCACTGCCCGACAGCCTGATGAAAAAGTACATCCACTTGGCGACAGACTTAGAGCTTGAAGAGAAAAAACAGCTCGTAAAAGACTTAGAAACCGGCGCCGTTCATCCGCGTGATGCCAAAATGCTTTTAGCCAGAACAATCGTCCGAATGTATCACGGAGAGAAAGCAGCAGAAGCTGCCGAACACTCGTTTAAAACAGTCTTTCAGGAAAACAGCCTGCCGGAAGATATACCGGCCGTAAACTGGAAAGGCGAAAAAACGATAGCGATGATTGATCTGCTCGTCAAGCTAAAGCTCCTCTCTTCGAAGAGCGAGGCGCGCCGCATGATTCAAAACGGAGGTGTACGCATCGACGGAGAGAAAGTAACAGATGTTCACGCCAAAGCAGAGATAAGAGAGAATATGATCATCCAAGTCGGCAAACGCAAGTTTTTAAAGCTCCAATAATCTGATATTCCGAAACGCTTATGACCCTTCATTCATAAGCGTTTTTTTGCAGGTATAAAGCACTGTCTTTTCAAAAACGCTCTCCATCTTGCAGGAAACTCCTTTAGCATCCCGAAATATTCCCCAACCATACATTTAGGGGAGGTTTATTTTTGATGAAAAAGCTTTTGACTGTCATGACGATGGCTGTTTTAACTGCCGGCACACTGCTCTTGCCGGCACAGAGTGTCACCCCTGCCGCGCACGCTGTACAAATATCAAATAGCGAGCGCGAGCTTCCATTCAAAGCAAAACATGCGTACTCTACCATTTCTCAGCTAAGTGAAGCAATCGGCCCCAGAATAGCCGGAACTGCAGCTGAAAAAAAGAGTGCCCTATTGATCGCCTCATCAATGAGAAAATTAAAGCTTGATGTGAAGGTTCAACGATTCAACATTCCTGACCGGCTTGAGGGTACACTGTCTTCAGCAGGACGCGATATTCTTCTCCAAGCGGCGTCGGGCTCAGCTCCGACTGAGGAACAAGGGCTGACGGCCCCGCTTTACAATGCGGGATTGGGCTATCAAAAGGACTTTACCGCTGACGCCAAGGGCAAAATCGCCTTGATTTCCAGAGGAGACCTGACTTATTACGAGAAAGCCAAAAATGCCGAAGCCGCCGGAGCGAAAGCTGTCATCATTTATAACAACAAAGAAAGCCTCGTGCCTATGACGCCAAACCTGTCGGGAAATAAAGTCGGCATTCCGGTCGTCGGCATTAAGAAAGAAGACGGCGAAGCACTTACCCAGCAAAAAGAAGCCACCTTAAAACTAAAAGCATTCACAAACCAAACCTCCCAGAATATCATCGGAATCAAAAAACCAAAGAACATCAAACATCCAGACATTGTGTACGTGACCGCCCATTACGACAGTGTTCCTTTTTCGCCCGGAGCAAATGACAACGGCTCAGGTACCTCTGTTATGCTGGAGATGGCGCGTGTCTTAAAAAGCGTTCCATCTGATAAAGAAATCCGCTTTATCGCTTTCGGCGCCGAAGAGCTCGGCCTGCTCGGCTCCTCTCACTATGTAGATCATCTATCGGAAAAAGAGCTGAAACGAAGCGAAGTGAACTTCAACTTAGATATGGTAGGCACAAGCTGGGAAAAAGCGTCTGAGCTGTATGTCAACACATTGGATGGCCAATCTAACTATGTTTGGGAATCCAGCCGTACGGCTGCTGAAAAAATTGGGTTTGACAGCCTGTCTCTGACACAGGGAGGATCATCTGATCATGTGCCATTCCACGAAGCCGGCATTGATTCCGCTAACTTTATTTGGGGAGACCCGGAAACAGAAGAAGTTGAGCCGTGGTATCATACCCCTGAAGACTCGATCGAACATATCAGCAAAGAACGCCTCCAGCAAGCAGGCGATCTTGTGACAGCCGCTGTCTATGAGGCTGTGAAAAAAGAGAAGAAACCGAAAACCATTAAGAAACAAATGAAGGCGAAAGCATCTGACATTTTTGAAGATATCAAATAAAAAAAGACGGCACTTGGGTGCCGTCTTTTTTAATCCACTTCTTTCTTAATCCCCAGCATTTTCTCATCTAGGTAATGGGCAATCTCCGCGGCTTCTTTCAGCTCATCTGTTAATTGCTTAGGAACGTCATTGTTCAATTTATAATAAATTTTATGTTCAAGGCTCGCCCAGAAATCCATCGCGATTGTCCGGATTTGAATTTCTGCTTTGACGTATTCCACACGGTTCGTTAAATTCACAGGCATCTCAATGATTAAATGCAGGCTTCGATAGCCATTCGGTTTGGGTGTCTGGATATAATCCTTTACCTTTACGATTCTCAAATCTTCATGCTGCTTCAACACATTCACGACATTATAAATGTCAGAAATAAAGGAACAGATGATGCGCACGCCGGCAATGTCGTGAATATGCTCCTTCATTTCCTTCGTCGTAATCTCACAGCCCTTTCTCATTAACTTATTCACGATGCTTTCAAAGCTTTTTACACGGGATTTTGTATGTTCAATCGGGTTGTGTCCGTGAATGAGGTTATATTCCTGGCTGATAATTGAGAACTTTGTATCGAGCGCATCTAGCGCAAATTTATAAACTAATAACTCATTTTTCCAATCTTCCATTACTGTTTTTAAATCGTCCATATGTGTTACAGATAAATCCATGTTCGTCATCTCCTTTAACGGAACTTTATCCGCTGTCCATGTACTAGACGTCCCTGTCTGCTGCAAGGTTCTATGAATTTTTTTACAAAATGCGGTCGATTGTAACAAAAAAAGACCGCATGAAACGAGCGGTCTTTTTTATTATCGGAAATAGCTGATCAATAATCCGATCGAGAGCAGGAATCCGAAAAATGTATTTGTTTGGGCTGTTGATTTCATTGCGACAATCATATTCATCGGCATTTCGTTCTGGACGAAGCCCTTCACTGCCTGAACCGGCTTAGGCACGCTCAAAAAGACGACAAACAGCCATGGGCTTGCGGCACCGGTAATAACCAAGCCGACAACCCAGATATAAGCGACGGCAAACGACGCAGCTAACAGAGTAACAGCTCCCTTATGCCCCATCAAAATCGCCAATGTTTTGCGTCCGCCTTTTTTGTCCTCTTCAATATCACGAATGTTGTTCGACAGGTTAATCGCGCCGACAAGAATCGCAATCGGGATGGAAATCAAAATGCTCTGCATATTGATCTTATCTGTCTGAATGAAAAACGAAATCAGCACAAACACCGAACCCATGCAAATGCCTGAGAATAATTCACCGAACGGCGTGTACGCAATCGGCAGCGGCCCGCCTGTATACAGGTAGCCGATCGCCATGCCGACAAGGCCGATCAGCGCAAGCCACCAGCTGCTGCTGGCACAAATATAGACACCGAGCAAAATGGCAATCCCGTATGAGGCAAGAGCTAATTGCAAAATCGTTTTAGGCTTCATTCCGTGGCGTACAATGGCCCCTCCGATTCCGACTGATTCTGCTGTATCTAATCCGCGTTTAAAATCATAGTATTCATTAAATAAGTTCGTCGCGATCTGGATCCATAGGCAAGAAAACAGCATAGCCAAAAACAGCAGCAGATCAACCTTCACATAAAACATCGCCAAAACGGTTCCGAGCAGCACAGGCACAAACGATGCGGTTAACGTATGAGGACGGGTTAACTGCCAAAGGATCTGCCCCATGCTTTCTTTTTGCGGCGCTGTCTGACCCTCACCCTTATTTGTTTGGTTCATCTTCCTCTTCCTTTCTATTAAAAGGCTTACTTTTTTTCAGCCGGCAGCTTAATAAAAAACTCCTTTTGCTTCCTTATCTATCATAATGACTTCTCCCTTATTTCACAAGATACCGCAAGAAGGCGTTTTCTTTCTTATTATACGCTTCTCGCCCTGATTTCATTAGGTTTCTGCTTTCACTTGAACGAACAGGTACAGAAAAATTTTTTTAAGTACATTACACTTTTTAAAAGTTAAAAAGATCTTTTGACTCCAGGTATCTTTTCCTTTATTATGAATCAGCTCGAAACATTCCATTCTTGCCCTTGCAGGTATAAAGATTCATTTTCAAAAACATACGCCGATATATTAATTTGAGGGAGATTAGGGAAAAAATGAAACTTTTTGAGCATCTGATCGTCAAATAATCATGTGATTGTCGAAAAAACGGGAAGGGAATTTTTGATATGCTGCAATTAATGAAACAGCTGTATGAAAAACCCGCTGTCAAGTGGACATGTCATACAGGCTTTTATTTGATGATACTGCTTGTTTTGTTTTTTATGTATGGTTTTCACACCGCGAATACCGGTTCATATATTTATAACGATTTCTAATTGGAGAGAGAATAACTATGAAACTTTTACATGCTATTCAAACACATGCGGAAACTTATCCGCAAACCGATGCCTTCCGCTCTCAAGGCCAGTCGCTCACGTATCAGGAATTATGGGAGCAGTCTGACCGCGCGGCTGCCGCGATCCAAAAACGCATTTCTGGGGAAAAGAAATCTCCTATCCTTGTGTACGGCCACATGGAGCCGCACATGATCGTTTCCTTCTTGGGAAGTGTCAAAGCGG